>CAMCZO010000001.1 GCA_945887955.1 Chitinophaga pinensis
AAACAGGCGGTACTAGTCGTAAAGAAACCATTGCAGAAGCAGCGGAAAGACTCAAACGATCAAGAAAAGCAGAGAAAGAGAGAGAGTTATTTCTTAAAAGTCAGGAAGCTGTTACAGAAGCAAATAGAGAACTTAGAATTATAATCGAAAAATTAAAAGTGCTTAAGCCTATTATTGAAGACACTGAAACATGTCTTGATTTAGTAACTTCAGAACGAACAAACCTTCCAATGTATGAATTTGGATTTAACGGATATTATCTATGCTTTAATAGCAGTTATCCAATTCAACACGATATTGCCAACGGTACCTTAAAAGTAAGAATTTATGAAAAGAAAGGCCACGACAAAACAGAATATAAAGAATACATACATAAACAATCGATATTAAGTTTTGACAGAGATTTGATTGGAAATAATGGTTGGTCTGAACACAATACAGGCAATGATTTTTTAACAACAGACGAACTAATTGACAAATGGGTAAAACAGTTTATTAATGACCTTGGAAAAAGAAAGAAAAACCACAGCTAACAGCGTGCAAGATCCATAGCCCTGACGCAGGTGCAACAAAGAATTACGATTGCCTGTACACAAACCGTTATAGGCCATTTTAACAGACGATATAATAATGAAAATTAAGCATTTTAATAGGAGCATTTTTTATTTATGAAAGACAATCACGAACAATTAAAAAAACTCGTTTATAAAGGTGCTAGAGATAAAAAACTTGTCATCACGGATATTGTTTTAGATAGGATTAGTTACGAACTTTCCATTATTGAGAAACAAGGTTTTACTGACTATTTCATACTTTATTCGAGAATAATTGAAATATGCAATAAACTCAACTTAATTCGCTCTTTTGGAAGAGGTTGTTCTGCAAACTCAATTATCAATTATTGTTTGGACGTTACCAAAATCAACCCCATTGATGAAAATCTGATATTTGAAAGATTTATTTCCCCACAACAAAAACAGTTACCTGATATTGATATTGATATTCCAAATGGCCAGCAAAAAAATGTAATTGAAAAACTAAAACAAAAATATCCCCAATACAACACTTATTTTATAGCTTTTTCACCACCAAGTGAGACGGATTACGAAGATATTGTTTACAATAATATCATTTATAAAAAGCATCATTGTGGCATTATCATAACTCCACAAAAACTAACTAGCTCAACATTTTTATACAAAGAACAAGAATTTTATCTTGCTCTTGATAGTGCAAATGATCAATTTTATTACGATAAAATCGATATTATTGAACTTGAATACCTTAACAGATTGCAAACAATAGTAAATGAAATTGGAGAGGAATATCACCCATATAGATTGCCATTAAATGATAAACAGGTATTTAAATTTATTACCTCGGGGGATATAGAAAATATTTTTCAATTTAATAGTTCATCGCTAAAACCGATTTTTTCTCAATTTAAACCCGATTCAATCCGTGACTTATCAATCATTAATGCAATGTTTCGTCCGGGTTTTTTAAATTATTTTCCAATAATCATACAAAAAAAACATACTATTGAAAAACGTTTTTGTTGGAGTGATATTCGAGTTTCGGAAATTTTAAAAGAAACCTATGGTATGTTGATTTATCATGAAACATTTCTTCAATTATTAAAAGAAATTTCGGGATTAAGTTTTGCCGAGGCAGAAATATGGAGAAGAAAAATTACGCGCGATAAAAGCAACACAGTAATAGATTTTTGCTCAGTTTTTGCCAATGGTTGCAAAAAACATAGCTCACTTAACGAAGTTGAAATAGAATCTCTTACAAACTTAATTACAGAAATGATATGTTTTACTTTTCAAAAAGCACACACATTAAGTTATTCGATTATTGGCTATTGGGGAGCATACTACAAATTTTATTTTAGAACACATTTTGATAAAGCATTTAGTAATACCCACAAATTTCAACGGTTTGAATTATATTAAGAGCCTAAGATATTTGGTGATAAATTTTCAGGAAGAAGTGTATACGAAATAAATAATTTCATCGACTAAATATAAAACGTAAGTAGAAATTTCAAAACAACACTGAAAATGAAAATTTATATTCTCATAATTACAATCGGTCTTTTAAGTTGTAACAATCAACAGAAACAAATTGATAATTCATTCGTTAATACTATAGATAACAAAATCTCAAAAGTAGATATCTCTAAATATATCACACATCTAGACACTATTTTAATTGCAACTGAAATTGGCGATACGCTAAAATATACAAAAACAGAATTCAATAAAATTGTAAATACCCACACCGAATTTTTTGAAGAATATCCGGTTAATCCAGATCAAACATATTTTAAGGCTAATGACAAAGAAGAATTTAGCTCTGAATTTGGGCAAGATATTTATTTTGCTTTGTATGCTTACTTTCTAAAGCAAAAAAACGGAGTTGAAAAACATGTACATCAACGACAAAAACTAATAAATATTTACTCAAATATCAATTCATTGTTTAAACAATTTGAAAATGCTGGAACATACTTTGAACACCAAAAAATGAGAATTTTAGGCTATGCAGAATATTCAATCTACCTTTTACCAAAAGCAAAAAAAGATATTTCTAAAACATACAGTATTAAAAAGCAAAAAGAACATTACATTAAATCATTGCGACAACTTATAGAGGACGAAAATGAAATTGATTTCAAAACTTTAGAAATAGATAAAATTAAACGCATCCAAAAACTAAATAAAATTGTTGACGAATTGGATAAACTAATAACTGATAATTTTTATCTAAGAAGATCTCAGGAATTTCAATATGGACATTATGAATATTATTAAAAGTAATTTTAAAATACAAATAAATAATGTATATTTATATATCTGATATAAATCTTCGCCAATCTATCCAAAATTGGGTGCTTATGCAAAGGTTTGTATCGCATATATACAAGTTATGCGTCATGCTTGGAGACACTGTCACCTTAAAGCTGACAGCAAGAAATTAACGAGATAGAATAAACTGGAAGCTGAAAACCAGACAGGGTAAATAAAAAAATAATTTAAATACAAACAATTTAAAACAAAAAACATAATGGTCGATAAAAATCAAGAGAAACAAAATTTAGAACGGATTTATGAAAACGGTTCAGCATCTACAGTTTTCCATCGAAACGAAAAATATTGTACGGGCAAGTTTGCAAACATGATTGCATTCATTTCAATAAACGATGTTATGGATTATAAATATATTATAAGAGCAAGTAATTCAATAGACATTGCACAGTCATACGCTGGAGATAGAATGGAAATAATAAAAGAATACTCTTCAATTGAAGAGTTAGTAAATGACGGGTGGAGGTTAGATTAATATTGAAATCTATATTACCAAAGGAAACAAAGTTTTTGTTGTTCATCATAGAGAAAAATCTTTATTGTTACATTAACCAAGGTATCAGACAAAAAAATAATACAGTGGAAGCATTTATAACAAAGGAAGAACAACGAACGCATAAAAGCACCTACAAGAAATTGGCGGTTCAGTGGTTAAATGGAGCTTTGTGCTTCGTATCAAATTCAGTGATGGCAGACAGTTTTCGTCTCCGAAATCGCCAACTTCTTTTAGCTGCACAACGTTAGCAGTAATAATAATAAAAAAAACGACCTATGACAATAAACAGACAAGGCATCATTGCTATCGTTTTCTCAACTTTGCTTTTTAGTTGTAGAGAAAAATCAGGCTCATCGACAACTTTTAGCGATGACAAACTCTTGGATAATTATTCGCTTAAAATCCCATCCGTTCTTCATAAAGACAGCGAAGGAAAATGGGCGACATCAGAAAGCAATAGTAATTTATTGTTGTTGGAAATGGGTACATCATTAAAGGGCGACAAATCTCTTCAAGAACATTTAGACGCGCTGGTAAATGAGGACACAAGGGAAGTTTATCAAGGCAAATCATTTGTAAGTAAAGACTCTTTATCGTTTAATGGCTTTACTGGTATTGCCGCATATTATGATAAAGACAATAGTAAAGGAGTAATTCCAGTTGTATCATATTATACATTTGCGATATTACAAGACGGCAATGATATTATTAAAATTAGCTCGGTATCACTTGGAAAAGATTACACCGAGGACATTAAAACGACAATAAAATCCATCAAGACAATAAAAAATGATTCTTTAAAAACATCATCAACCGTAGAATCGAAAAAGGGGCTTTCAAAAGAAGAATTGAAAAAGTTAAAACAAGACGGCTTTCAAATTTTTGAAAAAGATAATTTTTTAATTGCCTGTAATTGCAAATTGAAACAAAACACACTTGCAATAAAAATGGCAAAAGACCAAGGAATAAAATATCCCTTCTCCTCTTATGTTTGCTCTGAAAATGAAAACTCTTATGAAACAGGAGTAATTTGCAATATTAATGTTACCGATATGACCTCTGATTACAGTAGTATTCCAGAAAGCAAATACAATTATTTTACTAACAATCATTTAAAAAGTTATATCGGCAATTTAGAGGCAAATAACATAAGTTATACCGAAGGAGAATTTAATGGAGTAAAGACTGTTGAGTATTCATTTTCTCAAATGGAACTGCCGACAAAAGCAGTAATTTTTGTAAAAGATAAAAAATCATACTTATTACAAATTGGCACAAGAAAAAATCTTTCAAAAAAATTCAATGATTTAAAGACTTCTTTCAAATTTATTAATTAACAAACTATGGGAAAAACAGGAAAAATAATCACAATTGTAATAATTGCCTTTGTAGGCTTGGTAGCATTAGTCATTATTAAAGAAGCACGAGGTGGAGGAATGGGATTTTTTTGCTTATTTGGTATTGCAATATACTTAGTGTATCAAAATCTTTTTAAAAAGAAAGAGCCAGAAAATAATAGTAATATAGAAAAAGTAGAAGACGATGAAATAAAGTTGAAGAAGTAAATGGACAAGGCAAATTACTATGAAATACTTGGAATAAGTTCTACGGCTACAAAAGAAGAAATTAAAAAGGCTTATAGGAAATTAGCACTTCAATATCATCCCGACAAAAATAAAAGTCCTGATGCACACGAGCGATTTATAGAAATAAATGAAGCCTATTTGTTACTATATGATGATGAAGCGAGGGCAAAATATGACAGAGAATTTAAAACATATCAGAAAAAAGCACCTGCTTACAAATCAGAAAAAAATGAAGAAGCGTTTGAAGACTTTGATTTAAATGACTGGTCGAAAAAGGCAAAAAAGCAAGCCGAGCAGTATTCTAAAATGTCTTATGAGAGTTTCTATAATTTAGTGAAAGGTGTAGTAAAAGAGACAGGTTTTCAATTTAGTAACGTGATAGTATATATGATTGCAGGAATATTGGTTTTAAGCGGAATTGGTTGTTTACTTCGTTCAAATTTTGTACTTGGCATAATACTAATTGGAATGGGTGTTAGCGGACAATTTATAGCAAGTAAGCGGTGGGTCGAACATTGAAACAATATATTACTACTGCTAACAGCACCTTCAAGAAATTGGCGTTTCAGTGGCTAAATAAAGCTTTGTGCCACATAATGTTATCAAATAATTTAGCACATTTGTTTATGCTAATAGGCAGGCAAAAACCAAATAAGCTAAATTTCCTCACCCACAAAATAAAGTGTGCTTGCAGCACAATTTTGCGAATCACGTTTACGCTCATTCAAAGGATCATTGCCACAGCGAATGGTATTAATTCTTTATATTTAAAACAATTTAATAACTCAAATTTATGACAGAAGAAAATTATGGTAAACTTATAATTGATAGTGGCTATCTTGAATTATATAATGAACCCTTTCCTAAGATTCATTATGTTTCTGGTATTAGAAAATTTGACGAACAGTTTAATTCTAAAGAATTTTCTGAAACAAATTTTTGCCACGGCATTATTTTTTACGAAAACGCAATTGTTTTCTACATTTTCAATAAAGATATAATCGTAAAGGAATCTTATTCCAAATCAGGCTTAACTGAAATAAAAATTTCTGATATTAAGCGAGTTAAGATTAGAAATATAAATAGTGTAAATAAATTTTTAAAATCTGGTGCTATTGGCGGTGGAGCTTTAGGTAGTTTAATTACTACAACAATTGGTTCGGGAAATGATCACGTTATTGATACAATAGCCCATAAAAAATTAAGCCTGTTAATTCTTTAGCTATCCAATCGCAGATTATTATATTAAACAATTAGAAAACAATGATAACGCAATTTAATTTTAAAATCTATCAATAATTGATTAAATCCTGCCCAATATCACCTCGAAAATATTTACCCTCGTAATTAATTTTATTTGCGCAATCAAAACTTTTATTGACAGCATACTTAATCGTATTTCCAAAAGAAGTAACAGCAAAAACTCTTCCGCCATTGGTATAAACTTTATCATTAACTAATTTAGTACCCGAATGAAATATTAATGAATCATTATTATTATCAATTCCTTGTATTAATATATCTTTTTTAAATTCTCCGGGATAACCACCACTAACCAAAACTACAGTTGTTGCAATTTCGTTAATTGTTTCGTAATGTTTGGTATTTAAATTTTTGTTAGCTACTCCGTTTAACAAATCCAATAAATCAGATTTAATTCTTGGGATGACCACTTCTGTTTCAGGATCACCCATTCTGCAATTATATTCAATCACTGATGGTTCGCCATTGCAATTCATTAAACCAATAAAAATAAATCCACAATAATCAATTCCATCTTTAATCAATCCGTTAATTGTTGGAATAATAATTTTTTCTTCAACTATTTTTATAAACTTTTCGTCGGCAAATGGAACAGGACTTACTGCGCCCATTCCACCGGTATTTAATCCTGTATCTCCTTCACCAATTCTTTTATAATCTTTAGCTGCAGGTAATATTTTATAAGATATTCCGTCGGTTAAAACAAAAACAGATAATTCTATTCCAAATAAAAATTCCTCAATAACAACTTTATTTCCTGCTGAACCAAATTTTGAATTAATTAAAATATTAGTTAATTCTTCTTTAGCTTGATGAATGTCTTGAATGATAAGAACCCCTTTTCCTGCAGCTAATCCATCGGCCTTTAATACAAAAGGTGCTTGTAAAGTATCTAAAAAATTAAATCCGTCCCTTAAACTTTCTTTAGTAAATGTGCCGTAACGAGCAGTCGGGATTCCATGTTTTTTCATAAAAGCCTTACTAAAATCTTTACTGCCTTCTAATTGAGCTCCATCTTTTTTAGGCCCAATAACGGGAATGTCTTTTAAAATATCATCTTGTAAAAAAAAATCGTGTAATCCATTTACTAATGGATCTTCTGGTCCTACTAAAACTAAATTAATATCTTTTTCCCAAACCAAATTTTTTATAGCTTCAAAATCTGTTAAAGAAATAGCTACATTAATTCCACAATTTGCGGTTCCAGCATTTCCAGGGGCAATGTATAAATTTTGTAATAATTTACTTTGTGAAATCTTCCATGCAAAAGCATGCTCTCTTCCTCCAGAACCTAAAATTAGAACATTCATAAACCAATATTATTAATTAAATATTAGATTACAATGTCAGTTTTAAAATGTTGTTTTGCAAATTGTTTTTTAAAAGATTTAGAACAAAAAACATTTTTTGTTAATATAAAAAATTAACATCATAACCAAACTCAACATTAATTTTTTCCTCGTTTTAAAGAACTAATAAACAATCCATTAGTAATATATTTTAAGATTTATTAAGCAAGGAAGTTAAAATATATTGTAATTTTAAACGTTATCAATTAGGTGAAAAAAAACTTTTTTATACTGATTTTTTTTGTGATTAGACTCTATTCACAAGTTAATCCGCCCGACTTCCGATGCATACAAATTCTAACCAATGGAGATACAAAACTAACTTGGATTCCAATAAATAGCTCTATTAATTCTTTTTTTTCTTATGAAATATGGCGAGCTACTTCTAAAAATGGACCCTATAACTTAAAAGGAACAGTTAATTCATTTAGTACCACTAATTTTATTGATATAGGAGCGCCTTCTTCAAATTTAAGTCTTTATTATTATGTGTTAACTAAATATAATACAGGTGGAACTCAATCCTCTATTAATTCTGACACTTTAAAAACTATTTTTTTAAATTTAAATAGTATTCCTGGGGCTGTTGATGTAAAATTAAATTATAACACGATACATCAACCTAAATTAGCATCAACATCTAGTTCATTTGCGATATATAAAGAATATCCTTTAGGAACATGGGCTGTTTTTGGAAACACAGCAAATTCAAATTACGCTGATACCATTAGCGTTTGTAGTTCCACCATCAATTATCAAATTAAACTAAATGATAATAGTGGATGCGTTTCAACATCTGCAATTTTAGGTGGATTTTACCATGATATTAGTGCGCCGGATTCGGTTCAAATTGATTCTATTAGTGTTTTACCAAATGGAAATACGACTGTCGCTTGGAAAATTCCTAGACAAAATGACATTGTAAAATATCAAATTTATTTATTTAATGGCACTGCTCAAACGCTTGCAATTATTCCTGGAATACAAACTAAATCATACACCTATTCAACAAGTTCTGCAGAAAATAATACGGTTTCACTATTTGTTGCAGCAATAGATAGCTGCAATAACTTAGGAGGTTTTGATAAAAGACCAGTTAGTTTATTTTTAAAAACAAAATATGATTATTGCGCCTATCAAACTACATTAAATTGGAACGAATATATTAATTTACAAAATGGATTATTAGAATACAGAATTTATTATTCAGAAAACGGATCCACATTTACTCAAATATCAAGCACTCAACAAACCAACTATATTCATAAATATCCAACACCAGGAAAAAATCTGTGTTACTTTATTCGGGTAATTAATAAAACTAAAAACGTTACTTCTACTTCAAATAAAGTTTGTTTTTTTTCAACACAAACTCCCTCTTCTAACTATGTTTATATTAAAACAGCTAGCGTTTTAAGTGATTCAGAAACAAAATTAACTATACTCGTTGATAGCTCTAAAACTATTAAGGGGTTAACTATTTTAAGATCCAATACTGGAATAAACTACTCTAATATTGGATTTATTAATTATAATGGTGCAGGCAACTACAGTTTTGTTGATAAATCTACCTTAAACAAAACACAAAATTATTTCTACAAAGTAGCAGTAAAAGATAGCTGCGGAAATAACAGAATAACAAGCAATCCAGTTAAAACTATGCTTTTAAATATTAAAGAAGATGATGATAATTTATTTGTAAAACATTTAAGTTGGATTAACTATGAAGGTTTTTTAGGAGGGATAGGTGGCTATAAAATTTATCGGATTGATAATCAATTTTTAAATGCAACAGAAATTGGTGTTACAAACTTTGAAACAACCACTTTTACTGATACTTTAGATGAAGTGGCCCCAAATGGCTCAAAAATAGAATATGTTGTAGAATGTATAGAAAACACATTAAATAATTATGGAATAAAAAGTAGTAGTTTTTCTAATGGCAGAGATGTTTATATGGAAGCTAATCTATTTATCCCGAATGCCTTTATGCCTAATGGTATTAATAAAACATGGCGGCCAAGATCTTTTTTTGTAGATAAATTACAATATGAACTAAACGTATTTAATCGATGGGGAGAACTTGTTTTTCATAGTAATAATGATACTGAAGAATGGGATGGAAAAAACTGTTTAACTGGAATATATGTTTATGTAATTAATTATAAAAACTCCAAAGGCAAAACCCAACAAACCAGTGGAAAAATTTCATTGATAAAATAAGGTTAAAAACAAAAAGTTAAAAACTTTTTTTTATTCCAATTAATACTGAATCTGATAATTGTAATTTAGAACTTATAAATGCGTTTAATTTCTCTATTTTTAATTTGTGTGAGTTTTGGTTTTGGGCAAAAAAAATTAAAACCTAAATCTACACGTATTTTATTTGTATTTGATGCAAGCAAAAGCATGAAAACTGAATACAATGGAATTACTCGAATAGAAGGTGCAAAAAAATTATTTTATAAATTTATTGACAGTTTAAGTAAAGATAAAACTTATCAATTTGCATTACGCGTATACGGACAAACGGTAAAGTATCCTCCAGGCGATTGTAAAGACAGTAAACTAATTGTTCCATTTATGCCTAATAATATCAACTTAATTAAGCAAAAAGTAAGCGAAGCAAAACCAACGGGAATAACCCCCATAGAGCATTCTCTGACAGAAGCAGCAAACGATTTTAAAGAAAATGGCACGAATAACATTGTAATTATTATTACTGATGGCATTGAAGAATGTGGCGGAGATCCTTGTAAAGCAAGACAAAAATTAACTGAAAAGGGAATTCATTTTAAACCATTTATTATCGGAATTGGCTTAAGCATAGAACAAATAAAAACTTTTGAATGTGTAGGCGACTTTTATGATATTGAAAACACATCTACACTTTCAGATATTTCGAATATTATTCAACAACAATTATTAAATAAAACAAGCAGTCAAGTTAATTTATTAGACCATAAAACTCAGCCATCGGAAACAAATGTAAATCTTACATTTTATGATGTAGAAAAAAAAGAATATAAATATAATTATATTCATACTTTAAATTATCAAAATAACCCTGATACATTATATTTAGAAAATGAACCAACTTATAAAGTTATTGCAAATACAATTCCACCATCAGAAAGTAAGGAAATTAAACTATCAATAGGCAAACACACTGTTATTCCTATAGATGCTCCTCAAGGATTTCTAAAAATTTCAAGAAATCAAGGTGTTTATAATTTTAATGAAAAAGTTAAATGTATTATCCGAAAATCAAACGAGATGAATACAATAAACATTCAACCTATCAATACTACAGAAAAATATATTATAGGCAATTACGATCTTGAAATTTTAACTTTACCACGCATATTATTCAATTTTAATACTATAGAGCCAACAAAAACAAAGGTCATTACAATTCCTAGTGCCGGCCTTTTACAAGTTAAATGTATAGAAGCAGGCGACGGAAGCATATTATTAAAACGAGAAAACAATTTAGAATGGGTTTGCAATTTAGGCACTCAAACTATTCAATCTTTTTATTTACAACCAGGAAATTATATTGGAGTGTGGAGAGCAAAAGCCCTAAAAGGAAGCATTTATTCTATAGAAAAAAAATTTACTATAACTTCAGATACCCAGACAACAATCGAATTTTATAAGTAACAATTTTATATTTACCTAACATTAAAATGACCATTAAAAAAAATAAAATTCTATAAAACAGACATTCTATTTTTAAATCTTTTGAAATAATTATATTGGTTAATTAGCTATACTATTTTTCTAAAAAAAATCCCCGATAAATTACCGGGGATTTTTTATTGATTATGAGTTGATTAAATTAAATCATTATTCTTTAATTACACTTCCTCTGTAAACAGATTGATTATTTTCCATTACATTGATAAAATAAATTCCTTTATCAAATAAATTCAGGTTAATTTGATTCATCAATTCTGCTTTTTGTGATTTAATAATCTGTCCTAATACATTTGTAATAGTTAAGTAAGTATTGTTTATGTTAGTCAGTTCAATAGTAAACTCTCCGTTATTTGGATTAGGATAAATTCTTAATCCATTTTGATTGCTTAATTCGCTAATGCCTGTGCATGTATTTACTTTTAACTGAACGGTTGCTGTTCCTAAACATCCATTTAAATTGGTTCCTGTTACCGTGTAATTCGTGTTGATGATTGGATTAATTGCAAAACTTGGGGTTGTTGCTGTATTATTCCATACATAGGTATTTGCTCCATTGGCTGTTAATATCGTAGACTCTCCTCTACAAATTACACTTCTGGTTAATACCGCTGTTACCGTTGGGTTTGGATTGATTGTTAAATTAACTGATCCGGTGCTATTGCAAGACATGTTATTTATTACCGTTACAGCACTTACTGTGTATAATGTACTTACACTCGGATAAACAAATATACTTGATCCTGTTCCGCCATTACTCCATAAATAGGTAGTTCCTCCGGATGCATTCAAGGTAATTGAACTTCCCATACAAATGGCTGTTGAATTACTTACCGTTAAGGTTTGGGTAAATACATTTATACTTACGGTTTGGGTAGTACTGCATCCTCCTGCTCCTGAGCTTAATACTGTATAAACTGTGTTTGCTGTTGGACTAACAACTACTGCCGCTGTGGTTGGTCCAAAATTCCAAGTATAATTACTGCCTCCAGAAGCTGTTAATGTTGATGAACCTCCAGCGCAAATTAAGGTCTCGCTTGCTATTACATTAATAATAGGGCTTGGGTTTACGAGTACCACTTGGGTAGAATTAGAGGTGCAACCTAAAGAGTTTGTTCCGCTTACTTGATAGGCTGTTGGTGCTATTGGACTAACAACTAAACTTGAGCTCACTGTTGGACCAGATTGCCAAGTATAAGTAGAGGCGCCGAAGGCAGTTAATGTTACTTGTGCTCCAGCGCAAATAATTGAATTGCTTGCAGAGGTAGTTACCGTTGGGTTAGGGTTGGCAATTACTGTAATGTTTGCAATTCCACCACAAGGGCCGCTTGTTCCGGCAACTGTATATATTGTAGTTGCTAATGGGCTAATGATGCAATTTACACCTACTATATTTCCGGGCATCCAAGTATATGTACTTGCACCACCTGCTGTTAAGGTAGCCACATTTCCTGCACATACTGCCGATGAGGTTGATATGGCAATAACTGGTAAAGCCGAAACCGTTATAGTTTGCGTTGTTGAATAGGTGCCACAAGCGTTGGTTCCTGTTAATGTATAAATTACTGTCGCTAATGGTGTAAAAGGTACTCCATTAGAAACACCACCAGTCCAGGTATAAGTATTAGCTCCTATACCAGTTAAAGTAACTGTATTACTTAAACAAACTGCGTTAGTTGAAGAAGATGCACTTATTGAAGAATTTTGAACTGTAATTGTAACAATATTAGTCGCTATACAAGCTGCTGTGCTTGTTCCTGTTACTGAATATACTGTAGTTGCTGTTGGACTTACTACAATAGAATTAGCTGTACTACCAGTGTTCCATAAAATACCACTGGCTGCATTGGTGCTTAACGTAACAGCAGAACCTAAACAAATTGGATTGGAAGAAGGATTTAATGAGATGTTACATAATGGGGTAATGATAACTTTTCCATGACCTAAATTAAATCCGGAAGTGTTTGACTGATTGAGTCCATTATTATAAGAACCGCCGCCACCACCCCAACAAGCTGGCTGCCCAAGAGATGCCCCGCCACCGCCACTATAGCCACCGCCACCGCCACCGCGGTTATTATTCCAACTTTGAGTACCGCCGCCGCCACCAAAGCCACCTATCCCTCCGTTTGCATATGGTAAGGCGCCAACATTACCCCCCAAGGCACCGTTAGTAAACGATAATGCAGGTCCTGTAGTTCCACCTCCATCGCCGTAAAAACCGGCACCTCCATTAGCCGAAGAAATAGCTGCTCCACCCGACCCAGCTGTTCCTCCTATGCCAGATGTAGAACCTACACCTGAATTTCCACTAGTACTAATTGTTCCGTCAGCAGAACTTGCAACATAAGAAGTAGCATGAGAACCTCCACCGCCGCCAGCAACAACTAAGGGCGTATTGTTAAGTAGAGATACAAATGAACCACCGCCACCTCCAAATTGCAGTGTTCCTGCTGCTGGGTTTACCTGTCCCATTTGACCTACTGCAATTTTCAAAACAGTTCCAGCTGTAAAAGGAAAATCGCCTGCTATTTTTGCGCCTTTGCCTGCAAAACCTCCATAGCCCTCTGCTCCAAAAGCTTCGATTCTATATGAGCCACCTGTTGATATTGTAAAAGTTTGAATACCACTGTTTGACGTTACTAAACCATTTAGATTATTTGTTGCATAGGCAGAATTAACCTGAGCTTGTGTTGGGCCCGTTGCACCAGTTGCAGAAGCATTAGTAAAAGTATAGGTTTGCTGTGCATTTAATAAAAAAGAATTAATTGTTATAAAAAAAATCATTTTTATAACACTAAGATGTTTTGATGATTTATTTTTCATGTTTTATTGATTTATGTTTTGATTATTAATTAATTGAGGTAAAATTAAAAAAAATAAAATAAAGTCATTAATTGTTTAAATAAAAAAATCTAGTTTTAAAATTCAGGAAGTCTTCCATAAGTAGCTGGCATTTTTAAGTTTTCGGCTTTTAATTCAAATTGTTCAGTTAAAAACTTTAGTTCTTTTATTTTTTTATAAATCGGTAAAAATGATGTTTTTAGTTCGTTGTATTTTTCCTCTAAAGTACCAGTACTCCCATAACTTTGCGACCAAGTAGACGAAATCATATTTTCTAAATCTCCAACAAAACCAGGAACAATTTCGAACTCTCTTTTAGCTAAACTTACATCTCCGTCTAACTTTAATTCTAATTCTTTGGTTTGGTTTTCTAAAATAGACATTTCTGAAACTAAACCTAAAAGACCAGTACCACTTTTAGTAATTCCTAATTTCAAATACTTTATTCTATTTTTCAAATGATTTAGATAATCTGCAGAACCAAGAACTATTCTTCTGAACTCAGCAATTTGATTATTAAGCTGCATTTGCTTTAATACATCTTTGGCTGGAAGTGAACCTTGATGCATTGTTTTAATTTGAAAAGAAACTTTTTCGCATAAAATTTCTTTTTTATCATTTATAACTTTTATAATTTGAGCAAAATATTTACCAGGAAGGGCTTCGTGGCCTTGATCCGCTTCATAATAAGGGTTTTCTAAATCAGGGGTATTAAAATTAATAGGCGACGAAACTTCGTAAGTACCATCCCAAACTGTGGATTGCATGCCTTTTTTAAAATTTAATTTAAGTTTTTTTATCTCGTTATTTTGTTCGTCTGTAATAACTAAAAATAAGAGCGGCGCTATTTCATTATCTTCTAAACGGATACTATCATTTGATGGATAAATAAGGTCTTCGTTATTTTTTAATTTTTTCTTTTCAATTTCTGTACGTTTTTCTTTTATTGATTTGTAATCTTCTTTAATAAATAAATTAAAGGTGGCTCCAACTGGAGGGTTTTTTGCGGTATAAAAAGCTTCCCCTTGAAAAGATTTTCCTCTGTGGCCATAGGGTCTTGATTCTTTAAAAACAAGACCATCTTTTACATTAAAAATTGTATTCTTTTTTAAATCTTCGTCTTTAATCGTTTGAATTAGTGAATAATTATCTAAAACATAAAATCCTCTGCCGAAAGTTGCAAGAACTATGTCATTTTGGTCTTTTTGAATAGCAATATCACGAATAGAAATAGAAGCAGGCATTCCATTATTAAGTTTAAGCCAGTTTTTACCTCCATTATTTGTAAAATAAAAACCAAATTCGGTGCCACAAAATAAAATTTCTGGATTTTTATAGTCTTCTGCTATACAATAAACAGCTCCATTTTCGGGCAGGTTTGAAGAAATACTACTCCATGTTTTTCCTTTATCATTACTCTTTAAAAGATAAGGTTTAAAATCGCCTTGTCTTAAATTATTAAAAGCGGCGTAAACAATATTTTGATTATGTTGCGAAGCCAATAAATACTGAACCAATGTTCCAACAGTTGTTTCTTTAAATTTAGTTTCAGGAATCCCTACAAACTTTTCTATCTTGGTCCATGTTTGTCCTGCATTATCTGTTAATTGAATTAATCCATCATCAGTTCCAGCATAAATTAGATTTTCATTTATAGGAGATTCACACAAAGAAGTAATGTTTCCAAATAAAGAAGTGCTTTGATTTTTAGCAACAGCATCCATACTCCAAACTTTACCCATTACAGGTAATTTATTACGGTCTATTTTTCGAGTTAAATCTGGACTAATAACACTCCAAGAATCTCCACGATTATTACTTCTAAAAATTTTATTAGCGGCAAAGTATAAGCGTTTATTATCTGCATTGCTTATTATTAGGGGAGAATCCCAGTTCCATTTTAATGCTGTTTCGCCTTGTTTTTCAGTTGGTTTAATCGAAACTTGCTCGCCAGTTTTTCTATCAAAACGGATTAAACCTCCATATTGCCATTGGCTATAAACAATATTTGGATCCAAAGGGTCTACCCTACTTTGAAAACCATCACCGCCAACCGTTACAAACCAATCTGCATTAGTAATACCACTAGCGGAAATAGTTCTAGCAGGTCCTCCTAAAGTATTGTTATCTTGAGTTCCTCCATAAACATAGTAAAAAGGTTTACTATTATCTACACTAACTCTGTAAAATTGAGTAATAGGTAAATTTGCTTTAAAATTCCATGTTTTTGCAGCATCAAAACTTTCGTACAAACCTCCATCACATCCCATTAATAAATGATTAGTATGATCTGGAAAAATATAAATTGCGTGATTGTCGACATGTTTATTTTTCTCGCCAAGCGTGTTAAAACTTTTTCCACCATTAAGCGAAACCATGGCGTAAGTATCTAATGAATATATTTTATTCTCGTCGTTTGGGTCGGGTACAATTTCTTGGTAATAATTTCCTGCAGTTGAAAAATCGCTTTGTTTATTCCAACTTGCACCTCTGTCTTCACTTTTATAGACGCCTTTACCATCAGTAGCTTCTACAATGGCATAAATAATATCTGAATTAGTTGGGGGTAGTGCTAATCCAATTCTACCTATATCATTATTAGGCAAACCATTATTAATTTTTTTCCAAGTTACTCCAGCATCAACACTTTTGTATACAGAACTTTCAGGACCACCACTAATAAAAGTCCATTCATGACGGCGGCGCTGATGAGCACATGCATATAAAACAGATGAATTATTATTATCCATGTGAATTTCATTAAAACCAGTATTTTCACTTACCGACAAAATGATTTTCCAAGTTATTCCGCCGTCTATTGTTTTATAAATTCCCCTTTCGCCTCCTGCCGCCCATAAGGGACCGTAAGCTGCAACATAAACTATATTTGAATTAGCTGGGTCAATAACAATACGACCAATGTGTTCTGATTTAGAAAGTCCCATATTTTTAAAAGATTTTCCCCCATCTTCGCTTTTATAAATTCCATCTCCATAGGCCACACTGCGCTGATTGTTGTTCTCGCCAGTTCCTACCCATATAATATTAGGATTATTTTTGTCTATGGCCAAGCATCCAATTGAATAAGCACTAGCATTGTCAAAAATAGGTTCAAAACTAGTTCCGGCGTTAGTTGTTTTAAAAACACCCCCACAAGCAGCCGCAATGTACCATATAGAAGGGTTTTTTGGGTGTACAGCAATATCGATAATCCTACCTGAAGTAACAGCAGGACCTATGCTCCGAAAAATTAAGTTAGAGTAGGTTTCTGATTTTAATAAGGGGTTAACAATGGAATCTGATTTAGATTTAGGATTATTTTTTTGCGCATTTAACTCCGTAAAAGTTAAAGACAATAACAAAATCAATGTAAAACTTATTTTCATATAAATATTTTAAGAATCAAATTTATATAATATATGCGAGGAGTTAAAATAGTTAAATAAATAAACAATAATTAATTTTTAAAAATGATTAACTATGAAAAGATCAAATAGTGTGAGTATGATAAGTCTATCAATTAGTTGTATATTAGAAAATACAAAAATTATTTTCTACTAGAACGAGATTTTTCTCGATGTTAGGTTTAGCCTTCGAGCTTTTAAGAATAAAAAAAGACAAACGAAAACTACTTTAGTATATTAGAATAACTCAGGAATTAAATAATATGCTGACATTAAATTCAGTTTTCAATTCCAGAAGGGTTCGTAGTTATTAGTTTTTTAATTTCTTTAATATTTTTAATTCTTAATATTCCAAAGTGAGTACGCGTAAATGAGGTTCTAGAAAGATAATATATAATATTTGATGCGTATTTGCCATTTTTAAATGTTAAATTAACTGATTCAACAGGCTTACGGCCTTTTACTTTCATATCATAGGTATAATCAAAATTATTAAGAACAAAGTCATTAATTTTTGAAGAAAATAAAACTTCCAAATTTGAATAACAATAATCATCATAAAAGCTAATTGTTATTTTATTTGTTCCACCCTTATTTATAGTTGGGTGAAAATGTCCATCACCAGCCATCTGTGAGAAATTAGGAATAATAAATTGAGCGCCTTTAGATATAGCATAAATAATACTAAAACCTACGCTATCATTTTTAACTAATCCAATATAATCCATTTCACCATCCTTATTAAAATCTTCTTTGATTAATTGATTTTCTATAACTTCAAACTGTTCTAAATCTTCCATTAGCTTATTTTTTAAAATGGAATCTGATTTAGATTTAAGATTATTTTCTTGCGCAATTAATTGCGTAAAAGTTAAAGACAATAACAAAATCAATTTAAAACTTATTTTCATATAAATATTTTAAGAATCAAATTTATATAATATATGCGAGGAGTTAAAATAGTTAAATAAATAAAAAATTATCCTTTTTTAAACTTAAATTTTTAGACTTACCTAAATTTATTTTTTGATTAACAAAAATAATGTTATTTTTGCAAATGACTATTTCTTTAACAGAAGAAAACTACATCAAAGCTATCTTTAACTTAAGTAATTCAAATAATATAGGCGTTAGTACTAACAGCTTGTCAAATCATCTTAAAAACAAAGCAAGTTCTGTTACTGATATGTTAAAAAAATTAGCAGATAAAAAACTCATTCACTATAAAAAGTACAAGGGTGTTTTATTAACTCCAAAAGGCGAAAAAATAGCTATTAATATTATTAGGAAACATCGTTTATGGGAAGTTTTTTTAATGGAAAAATTAAATTTTAGCTGGGATCAGGTTCATGATATTGCCGAACAACTTGAACATATAAAAAGTGATGAATTAATTAAACGTTTAGATAATTTTTTAGGAAAACCAACATTAGATCCTCACGGAGATCCAATACCAAACGAAAAAGGCAAATTTAATGAGATTAAATCGATGCCTTTAAATGAATGTAAAATTTTAAAAGAAATTATTTTTATAGGCGTAAAAAATCACACCATTTCATTTTTAAAATATTTAACATCTATTGGTTTAGGTATAGGAGATAGATTTAGAATAGAAGCAATAAATAATTTTGATAATTCTTATCAAATAAAAGTTAAAAAAAATAATCTTGTGTTTTTAAGCAATGATTTGGCATCAAATATTTTAGTTAAAATAAAAAATGAATAAATCACTAGAAGAAGTTAATTCATCTGTAAATACAAATAAAAGTAGTTCATTTAGGAAGTTATTGGCATTTTTTGGTCCTGCCTATATGATAAGCGTTGGCTACATGGACCCAGGAAACTGGGCAACCGATATTGCAGGAGGAAGTAAATTTGGATATAGTTTATTATGGGTGTTAGTAATGAGTAACTTGATTGCTTTATTGCTACAAAGCCATTGTGTTAGATTAGGAATTGTTACTGGAAAAGATTTAGCTCAAGCCTCGCGAGAAAACTATCCCAGATTTGTGAACTTGTTTTTATATATATTAGCTGAAATAGCTATTGCGGCTTGCGATTTAGCCGAAGTAATAGGGATGGCAATAGGTATTCACCTCCTATTTCCAAATATTAGTATTTTAATGGGAGTATGCATAACAGTTTTTGATAGTTTTATTTTATTATTTCTATTAAACAAAGGCATAAAAAAATTAGAGGCCTTTATTATAAGTTTGGTTGTATTAATTGGAGCCTCATTTTTAATTGAATTGATAATTGCTAAACCTAACATTAGCGATATTGCATCTGGATTGAAACCATTTATTAAAAACGACGAGGCTCTTTATATTGCAATTGGAATTATAGGTGCAACGGTTATGCCTCATAATTTATATCTCCATAGTTCATTAGTTCAAACGAGAAGATTTAAAAGAACCCCAATAGATATTAAAAAAGCAATTAAATTTAATACCATAGATAGTGCTATTGCGTTGAATCTGGCACTTTTTGTAAATGCCGCTATTCTTATTTTATCTGCTGCTACTTTTTATCAGAATGGCGAATATGGAGTTGCCGAAATTCAAGATGCCCATAGATTATTAGCACCAATGCTTGGAAGTGCCTTAGCTCCAATATTATTTGCTGTGGCTTTAATTGCTGCTGGGCAAAGCTCTACAATTACAGGAACATTAGCTGGTCAAGTTGTGATGGAAGGTTATTTAAATTTTAGATTACAGCCTTGGATTAGAAGATTGCTTACTCGTTTAATAGCAATTATTCCAGCATTTATTACCATTTTAATTTTAGGAGAGGGTGCAACCGGCAGGTTATTAATTTTAAGTCAAGTAATATTAAGTTTACAACTTGGGTTTGCTGTTATTCCGTTAATACACTTTGTAAGTGATAAAAATAAGATGGGCGAATTTGTAATTCCAAATTGGCAAAAAATACTTTCGTGGATTGCAGCAATTACAATAATTAGTTTGAATGTAAAATTAGTATATACAGAAATATTTAATTTATTATTAAATAGTAAAAATATTATTTTAATCAGTTTTACAATTATTCCCATATGTTTATTTTGTTTACTAATGCTTATATATATATTGATAATTCCTTTTATTATGAAAGAAAAAAAATATAGTAATAAAGAATTTCATGATGCTTTTAAACCATTAAATTTAAACATTAATACTAGTCCGAAACGCATTGCAGTAACCGTAGATTTTAGCAGTAGTGATAATAAAGCAATTAATAAAGCGATAGAACTGAGTAATAATCAAGCCAAATTAATACTAATTCATATATTAGAAAGTACAAATGCAATGGTGTATGGAGAAAATGCTTTTGATTTAGAAAGAGAAGAAGATTTTCAAAAACTTAAATTGTATCAAAATCAATTATTAAAAGAAAATATTGTAACAGAAATTCAATTGGGCTTTGGAAATCCAAAATTAGCCATACCAGAATTAATCTTGAAAAATAACTGTGACGTTTTGGTAATGGGAACTCACGGTCATAAAACAATGAAAGATCTTATTTTAGGTGCCACGATTGATAGCATTAGGCATGAAATCAAAATAACATTAGTTTTAGTTTAAACTAAAAATTAGAATTTATAAATACAGCTTCAATTAGCTTTTTAACGTTTGATTTATTATTGAAAGTGAGTATTTGATTACTTCTTTCTTCAATCATTTCGTCAGAATAAAATTGAGACATTAAATAATTAATGTTTTCAATAAACGAGTTTGCATCCTCTGATACTTTTAAAGAAATTGTTGAAGAAATATCTGTGCCTGAAAGCAATTTAGAATTACAAATAATAAATCTTCCATTAAATAACACATTTAATAATTTGAGTTTTAACCCTGTTTCTTGGGATGTATATAACACATGAATATGAGCATGAAGAATCAATAAGGAAAGTTCTTCTTCAGAAGGATTAATTTTTAATCTGATATTTTTAAACTTACTTATCAAATCAATTAAGAATTGTGGTGGATTTAAACCAGCAATTACACAATCAAACGAAATTTTAGAAAAAACATTAGTAATTAGCCAAACTGCAGCTTCATAATTTTCTGAAACGCTTAAATTTCCATGAAACAAAATATATTGACCTTTACCCTGTAAAATTGTTAACTCATGATGTGGATGAAAACTTGGCAAATAAATAGACTTAACTTGAGGATATTTAGACTTAAAATATAAAGAATCCTTTTCATTAACCGCTAGAATTAAATTAGAATAATTTAATATGGCTTCAAAACGCTTTAATTTAAATGCCTCTATCTTTAAATATATTTTTTTTAAAATGTTGGTTTCTGATTTTGACAAAGCATTGTAATAGATATGCTCGATATTACTATGTCGATATATTTTTAAACGATTTGTAAATCGATTATCTTTTAATAAAAAGCATGTATTTAAAACTTCAAATAAAATAGGAAAATCATTGCTCAACAGATTATTTGCAAGTGAGTTTGAAATCCTAGATTTTACTGTGAAAGGTAAAAAAGATAAATGAGAAAACAATCCTGTTTTTCTTTCATAATAATAAACTTTTTCGCATAAATCATTTAGCTTTGAAGATGAAGATCTTCCATATTTAAAACAGTGTAAATGTATTTTTACACCTAATTTATTTAACCAAACTAATTTATTATAAACATCAATTACACCTCCATAATTAGAAGGATAAGGAACATCAAATGAAACAATATTTATTTCTTTAGACAATTTGTCAAAGATGACTATTTTTATTCAAAATAAAAACCATTTGAAATAATACCAGCTTTAAAAACTAATTTTTGATTTCCAAAGGCATCATAAATATAAATATTAGATTTTTGCACATAATCCATAGCATCTATCGCAAAAATATGGCCGGTATTCGGGTTTACGTCAATACTATAAAAATTTTTATTTACTGAATTTATAAACGGAGAAATAGGTAAGTGATTCGAATTTATTGGCATTTTAAAAATCCCATCATTAATATAAAACAAAGTATCTTTTGTTTTATTTAAATTTAAACTATTAGGCGAATCATTAGTCTCAAATTGAAAAAAAAATTCAATCTCATTAGTAACTGAATTTATTCGAGATAATCTAGCTAATTTAGAATTGACATTATCACCAGAACTTAAAACCCATATTTTATCATTTTTATCAATCACTATACTTCCTGAATTTATACCAACCTCAATACTATCTATTTTAATATCGGTAAGTGTATTTATTATATAAGTATAGTTTCGCCTCATATTAGTTATATAAGCTTTATTATAGATAAGTGCCATTTTTTCTGTCCAACCACTGCATGGAATAGACCCCATAACTGTATTCGAATTTAAATCAATAATGCTGATTATATTTCCATTATAATTACTCACATAGGCTTTTTGATTTGTAATAGGCAAAACATATCGAGGCGAAGGAAGATTAGTAATTTGATTTATTTTTTTTAATTGATTATCGCAAACTATAATTTTACCCGAATTATTTACAACCAAATAAAATTTACCATTTATTTTAGATAAACTTTGAGCAACATCGCCAATAATTGGAGATTCGATATTTTGAGATTGATAAAAATTTTCAATTACTGCGCTGTTTTCTGGATCAAATAATGAAATAGAGGAGTTTGCACTACCATAATTTCCCTCATTAATAACAAAAACTTTTTTTGAAGAACTTAAGTCAACATAAGGCTGAATAGTATCAGGCATCTTGTCTTTAACACAAGAATTTAATAGTGATATTAAAAAAATTATTAAAAAATATTTTTTCATATAAATATAGCTAGATACATAATTATCATGCCTTTATAATTTAGTTTTTGATTATTTTTTTTATTTGTTTTTTAGTATCAGAAATCATCTCTAAAAAGTAAATTCCAGAATTTAATGAGCTAACGTCTAATATTGTTTGCATAAAATTTAACTTTTGCTGATAAATAATTTTACCACTTATATCTGAAATAGTAATTGATGATTGGTTTAATAAATCAATATCAATTGATAATAAATTATCGCATGGATTTGGATAAACATTAAAATTAAGATCATTTGTATTTTCATTAAGTCCAACTATTGTTTGATTAATTGTAAAATTATCCATGCCAAAAAATAACGGTGTGTTTATTCCAAAACTACCAATATCACTTGAGTACATTAAAAATTTAATACTATCAACATCTCCTAAACTAGCGGTGTTTACCCACTGCCAATTATTAACTATGTAATCTAGAGAATTATTAGCAGAACGATAATCAGCTAAATAAAAAATAACACTATCAGATTTTAAAACACCTCCTTTAAAACCTTTAACTGATAATTTAAGATAATCGGGATCATTTCCACTAATACCACCAAATTTCTTAGCAAAAGAATCGCCAAGTTTCATTGATTTGTATGTGTAAGTTGTGTTTGTTATGTAAAAACCATTTACAGTATTTGAGCTTGCACCTAAATTAATAACACCAGCATCTTTACCAATAACATAAGTGTTAGAGTTATTATATCCTTTTAATGGCTTCACCCCATATAAATTTCCAAAACCAACTGTTGATGAATCATACTTATTTGTATAAGAAAAACCTCCACTCCAATAACTAAAGGCTGCATTCCACTTATACTGAAATGAAACATTGTTATTTTGAAAAGGAACACTCGTTGTACTAGAATAGGCAGAGTTAGGGGAAAGTGTAAATGTTTCAAAATCAATTACAGTTGTTTGTGCTTTTAAAGTAAAAACACCTAAAGATAATAATAAAATAATTTTTGTTTTTTTCATGATATTTTTTTGGTTTTATATTGATTTAATTGTAATTCCGAATTCGTAACTCCTTAATGGCATTGGTCGTCCAGCCAAAACATAATAATTTTGATTAAACAAATTATTACAAGAGCCATATAGTGATAAATTTATTTTTTTTACATCGAATGTGTAATTAAATCTACACGAAGAAACTTGATAAGGATTTAGCCACTGAGAATTATCGCTTGTGGTATAACGATAACCAAAATATTGATGATAGAAAATGAAATAAATATTATGTAATCCAACAGATAAATTTGCATTTAACAAATAACGTGGCGTATAAATCAACTGTTTATTTAGAGTATTGTTATTTTCTTGTTGACTTGATTGAATGGTTGATAGAACATATGAAGTCATTATACTTGAACCTAATTTTATTTTATTTTTTTGATAATTTAATTTTAATGTAGTTTCTGAACCCCTACTCCACACCTTTTGAATATTAATAGCCGAAGAAGATCCATTTTGACTAGGAATCCATAAAATCCAATTCTCTATTTCTCTACTATAAATTGCTCCATTAAATTGGAACAAGAAGTCTTTTAATTGTTTTTTATAATTAGCACCACCTTCAAATGTATAACCCTGTTCAGCTTTTAAATTATTATTTCCTCCAGGCATCCAATATAATTCGTTTAATGTTGGTTGGCGATAAACTTTTGCAGCATTAAAAATTATTGTAATTGGTTTAAATAAACGATATTCAAATGCAGCCCCCCCGGTAACAGGTAAAGTTCCAACACTAAAATATTCGACGCGAGCAGAAACATTAGAAATTAGTTTGCCATTTAAAAAAGAAAACTTATTGCCAATTAAAAAAGATGCTTTATTTAAATATTTTTTTGATTCATAGTTTTTGATAAGTGCTTGATTGTTTGACATATTTATACCAAAATAAAAATTATGATGTCTTTTCCAATTATAAAAATTTTCATTTTCAATAAAAATAGTTTGTGATTTACTTTTAGAAAATATTTCTGATGAACTATCATTATAATTGATGAAATCATTAAATATCGCGGCTTTAATTGAACAACTTATTTTTGATTTAAAATAAACCCAATTGGCAATAATACGAGAAGAAATATCTAATTGCTGACGTTTTTTTTGATTACTTTCATAATAACTGGGTAAATTTCGTTGATTATAATTAAGCCAGGTATTAATAGTAAATATTTGTTTTGGATTAATTAGTATTTTAAATTCTTGCATCAGTCCATTAAAATTATAATCTGCATTCTTTTGAACTTTCAAAACACTTGTCTTATCAATCGGATCGTTAAACGGAAAATTATTTTCACTAGAAGTTCTATAAAATTTAATTGATGTCGCAAATCTTTTTTTACTTAATAAAACATCAGAAGCGAAATTAAATAAGCCAAAACTACCACTGCCGATATTAGTATTAATATGTAATCCTTTATTGAATTCTAAATTATTGTTTAGGTGTATACTACCTCCTACAGCACCACTTCCCCATAAGGATGAAGACCCACCATATTCTATTTGTATATTCTCAAAAAGTAAATTAGGTATCAATGTTAAATCGCATTGGCCGAGCATAGCATTTTGAATATTTAACCCATTCCATAAAATAGCAGTTTGCGATGCGTTACCTCCTCTAAAGGCTGATGATGAGAGGCCACCTGGGCCATAATTTTTGATGAAAATGCTTGAGTTTAAATTTAATAAATCTGCTACCGAGTTAAATTTAAATTGTTGTTTTATAATTGAATCGATGGGCTCGATTTTTTTTCCGATTTGTGAAATATTTTCTTTAAGGGTAATCACATCTATCGTTTTTAGTGATATGGTATCTTGAGAATAATAGTCATTGAAACTTATTACCATAAACAAAAAAACATACACAATATAAAAATTATGTAAGCAAGCAAAATGCTTATTTATTTTTAATTTCAATTATTTGAAAAACTATTTACGTCTTTGGTTTCATGTCCCGAAAACCATTAACATTAATACATTTGGCAGGTCTTCTGACTTATCCTTGCTTTAAAACGGCCTTCCCGATAAACAGTGGCTTTGGAGTGTTTTAGCTATTAAAAAGGACTCACAGCAGCGGGTACTATTAGTGAATTTCACACTATTCCCTATTAATCTTTTGTTTAAAAAAGAACCAATTGCAATACAAATATAATAAAATCTATTTTAAATTGAAGAATTTATTTATTTTTTGCAGCTTTAAGGCATGAAAAATTCAGAAAAAACGGAGCTGATAAATTATTTATCAAGTTTTATTTCAGATAAAAGAAAAGCACGTTTTAATGAAATTATTTCTAATCGAACAAGTCATTTAAGAATTGTATTAGAAAACGTTTATCAAGCTCATAACGCTAGCGCCGTATTAAGAAGCTGCGAAAGTTTTGGTATTCAATATGTACACTTTATTGAAAACAAAAATCATTTAAAAATTAGTAAAGATGTAGATTTAGGAAGTAGCAATTGGCTTACCATTAAACGTCATAACAGCTCTGATAACAATACAATTGAAGCAATTAATCATTTAAAAAAATTAGGTTACAGAATTGTTGCTACATCTCCTCATAAAAAAGATTGCACTATTGATAAACTTCCAGTTGAAAAAAAATTAGCTCTTATTTTTGGAACAGAACTAGATGGGGTTTCGCAAGAAGTACTTGATATGGCTGACGAATTTGTAGAAGTGCCTATGTTTGGCTTTACCGAAAGTTTTAATGTGAGTGTTTGTGCCGGAATATGTATGTATGAATTAACAAAACGAATGCGTAATGCGCAGAACAATTATTTATTAACCGATCAAGAGAAATTAGATGTTTATTTTGAATGGATGAAAACCACCGTAGATAAAAGCAAATCGTTAATTGAAAATTTCTTAAAAAATAAATTATAATAAAAATAAATCAGAAGCTATTCCATCTGCTTGAAGTTGACCTGATTTATTTAATGTATAAATATTTTTTTTTATCTCAAAAAATTCTTTTTTCTCAGTTGCTACTTTTTTAAAATGAGCTAAAATGTCAAGCCCAAACAATTGATTGATTTCAATTTCGTTACAACCCCAAATGGTTCTTAAACGAGTTAAAACATATTCGTTATACCGATTTTTTAAACTCAAATTTTCTAAAACAAAAAAATCGGTGTTGTTTTTTAATGCATTTACATAAAATAAATTATTTTTTAAATTCCACTGGCGAGAAAAACCATTAAAAGAATGAGCAGAGGGTCCAATTCCCATATAATTTTTTTGAAGCCAATAATTTGTGTTATGAACAGCGAAAAAATCTTTTTTTCCAAAATTTGAAATTTCATATTGAATAAAATCTGCCTGTCCTAATTTTTCCGAAAGTAATAAAAACTGTTGGCTACTTAAATCATCGCATACTGATGGCTCCAATCCTCTATTATTTTTTAAACCCAATGCTGTTGATTTTTCAATTGTTAAATTATAAGATGAAATATGTTGTGTATTAAGAGAAATTGCTTGTTGAAGAGTTAAATCCCAAGAACTTATCGTTTGAAATTTGCTACCATAAATTAAGTCAATGCTAATATTATCAAATCCTAAATCTTGAGCAATCTTTACCGAAGATATTGACTCAGAAGAATTATGAGCTCGATTCATCCATTTCAACTCTTCATCATTAAAACTTTGAACGCCTATACTTAAACGATTTATCCCTAAAGATGTCCATTGTTTTAGTTTTAATGGACTAATGTCATCCGGATTAGCTTCTAATGTAATTTCTATTTTCTTTTGCCAAAAAAAATATTTAGATAAATGATTAATAATTAATCCCAAATCTTGCTCTGATAAAATACTTGGTGTTCCTCCTCCAAAATAAATACTATCCAGTTGATTAGTTGAAAGATATTTTTTTCTAAGTGTTATTTCTTTCAAAATAGCATTTAAAACATTCGTTTTTTCATTTAATGAGGTGCTAAAATGAAAATCGCAATAAGAACAAGCTTTTCTACAAAAGGGAATATGTATGTAAATTCCTGACAAAAAACTTACTTAAAGATGATTTGTTAAATTAAATGCACTTGTTAAAAGACTAATTTTGCTCACAAATCTACTCTTTAATTAAATAATTTAAATAAAAAAAACTAATACATTTACTAGATAATTCAAAAAAACATTCTTATTTTAGCATTTTATATAATTATATTTAAGTTCAATATGAAAACACTAATCAAACAATTTTCTATAGCTTTTTTGTCTTTAATATTATCTTTCTCAGGATTTTCCCAAAAAAAGAACAAAAATCTTATAAAAGCAGACGAAGCTTTTGAAAATCATGAGTATTTCTCTGCAATAACTTTATATAAGCAAGCACTATCTGGCTCTACAGATGAAACTAAAGGCTATATTTTTTATAGAGCAGGTGAAGCTAGTCAAGAAATAAATGATTATAAGGAAGCGGAGAGCTATTTTCAAAAAGCTATTAAAGCAAATTATACTGAACCTTTAGTGTATCTAAAATTGGCTGAGGTTTTAAAAATTGAATCAAAATACGATGAATCTATTATAGAATATAAAAACTACAAAACAAAAGGCGGAGAAGCAAAAAAAGCTGATAGGGGTATATCGTCTTGTCAACTAGCAAAAAAATATTCGGAAAATCCTACTCGATATCAAATAGAGAATATGACCTTAATTAATTCAAAAGGTCGAGATTATTGCGCCTCTTTTAGTGACAAAAATAATAAAACAATTGTTTTCTCTTCAAATAGAGAAGGTAGTTTAGGAGATATAGATGTTTCAACAGGAAAAAATAAATCAGATATTTACGAAACAAAAGTTGATAAAAATTTAAAATGGTCTACACCTGTTTTGCTACCCCCTGCAATTTCAACAGAAGTAAACGAAGGTCAACCTTGGGTAAGTAAAAAAGGAGACATGATTTTCTTTACAAGATGCCCCGAGTCCAAGGGAAAAAAAAGTAAGTGTGGATTATACATGGCAAAAAAACAAGGCAGCACATGGGGTGTTGCTGAATTACTTCCTTTTAATAACGATACCGTTCAGTTTGGTCATCCCTGTTTATCTTCAGATGGTAAAATATTGTATTTATCATCCAGAAAAGCAGGTGGATTTGGTGGAGCTGATATTTGGAGCTGCACCTTTGATGTTAAAAAAGCGGAATGGGGTCAGCTAAAAAATGCTGGGTCAGAAGTAAATACCTCTGGTGATGAAGTTTTTCCAACTTTATCAGATGATGGTAAGCATTTATACTTTTCTTCAAATTATCATCCCGGATTAGGTGGTTTAGATATTTTTGAAGCTGAAGCAGGGACTGATGGGAGATTTTCCAAACATGTAGAAAACATGAAGGCGCCTATTAACTCTGCATTTGACGACTTTAGTTTAATTTTTGAAGGAAAAAAACAAAAAGGATTTTTTACTAGTAATCGTGAAGGCGGAAAAGGTGACGATGACATTTGGGGTTTTAATTTACCAGCATTAGTATTTTCTGGTAAAGGAAATGTATTTTGTGAAGGTGATCCAAAAACTGGTAAAGGTAAAAATGAACCAGTTGAAGCAGTAAAAGTATTGATAATAGGAAGCGATGGGACAATTAGCGAATCAATAACAGGAAAAGACGGTTCATACACTTTCAAATTAAAAGAAAAAACAACTTATACCGTTTCAACAGAAACTAGTAAATCATCAAAATCTGTTTCCTTTGCCAAAGATGGATTCTTAGCAAACAAAGACCATCGTTTTTTTCAAACTGTTGGCGAAGATCATTCAAAAGAATTTAAAGCTGATTTTTTTGTAAAACCGGTTGTCCCAGATTTAAGAATGCCAGAAATTCAATACGCTTTAGGTAGCGCAGAATTATTGCCTGAATCAAAAGACTCCTTAAATTATTTATTCAATATTTTAAAAGACAACCCAACTATTGTTTGTGAATTGAGTGCCCATACAGATAATCAAGGTAAGGCGGCTTCTAATTTCACATTATCTGAAGCACGAGCTCAATCTTGTGTAGATTATTTAGTAATAGAAAAAAAAATACCTGCAGCTAGACTAGTTGCGAAAGGGTTTGGTCAAACAAAACTAATAGTTAGCGATGAATTAATAAAAGCTGCAAAATCAAAAGAAGAAAAAGATGCATTACATCAAAAAAATAGAAGAACAGAATTTAAAGTTCTTAATTTCAATTATGTAGATGTAAATACTCCAAAAACTCCAGTAAAAACAAATAAACCAAAAACTGAGGAAGAAGAAGAATAACAATTAAATTATATATTTTTTAGGCTATCCATATAAATAAGGGTAGCCTTTTTTATTTAAATTCTAAACAAGCTATTGAAAAAGTTTATAGTATATAAATCAAGTGCTGGCAGCGGAAAAACATATACTCTAGTTAAAGAATATTTAAAATTAGCATTATGTGATGATAAAAAATTACACTATAATTATAAATTTATTTTAGCGGTCACTTTTACAAATAAAGCTGCTGCTGAAATGAAAAGCAGAGTGATTTCGGCCCTAAATAAAATTTCATTATCACAATATTCAGATTTAAGTGAAAGTTTATGCGTTGATCTAAAAACATCATCTGATGAACTGACTAACAGATCAAAACTTTTATTAAGTTATATTTTGCATCATTATTCGGATTTTGCCATAGGTACAATTGATAGTTTTACTCACAAAATTGTTAAAACATTTGCACACGATTTAAAACTACCTATTAATTTTAATATCGAATTTGATACAGATAGTTTTTACGAAAAAGTTGTTTCAGAACTATTTAATCAAATTGGAGAGGACGAATATGTAAGTAAACTATTAAAAGAATATGCTCTGAATAAAGCAGAAGATAATTCAGGATGGGATCCTGAAAATCAAATCAAAGAATTCTCTAAGCTATTATTAAAAGAAGATTCGAATGAATATATAACTAGCCTAAAAAAATTTAATTCAGATGAATTAGAAAAATTCAGAAAACAATTTATTGATTTCACTTATCATTATAAAAATACATTAAAAACCGAAGGGCAAAAAGCAATTGATTTAATTAAAAAAAATAATTTAGAAGATAATGATTTTAAAGGAAAAAAAAGTGGGCCTCAAAACTTTTTTAAAAAATGTATTATTAACTTAGTAGGGATCAAAGATACTGAAGGGGTTAATTTAAATGCTGCTATTGAAAAAAACCAATGGTCAGGTGGCATACCAGAAACAAAAAAAATTGTAGATGATATTACTCCACTTCTTAATGAATATGCTAAATATTTAATTTCATTTATTAGCGAAAACTTTACTTATTTTTCGTTATGCGAATTGCTTAGCAAACAAATGTACCCTCTAATGCTTCTAAAAAAAATAGAAGAAATTAGTCTTGAAAAAAAACAAGAAGAACATTTGGTATTTATTAGTGAGTTTAATCAAAAAATTTTTAACATCATTAATAACGAATCTACACCTTTTATTTATGAGAGACTTGGGGAGAGATACCATCACTATTTAATTGACGAGTTTCAAGATACTAGTAGCTTACAATGGCAAAACATTTTACCTCTTGTCGATAATTCTTTAGCTAATGGTTGGTTTAATCTTATTGTTGGAGATGGTAAACAAAGTATTTATAGATGGCGTAATGCTAATATCGAACAGTTTGATATATTACCAAAAATTAAGAATCCACAAAATAATCCACAAATTAATGAAAGAGCATTATCTCTGGATAGAAATTTTGAAGAAAAATTCTTAGATGCTAACTATCGCAGTTCAAAAACAATTGTAACATTTAATAATTCACTATTTGATTATCTTAAAAAAGAAATACTATCAGATAATTTAAAAAATATTTATTATAACCAAGCACAACTTATAAAAAATCAAAATCCTGGCTTTGTTTCAATACATATTAAGAAGCTAGAAAAAGACAGCTTAAATTCAGAAAATTTTAATATTATTTTGGGTCAAATAAACTCAGCCATAAAAGACGGTTTTAATAATAAAGACATTTGTATTTTGGTTAGGAATAATACTCATGGCAATTTAACCGCTAATTTTCTGTTAAAAAATGGTATTCCTGTAGTTTCATCTGATTCACTTTTATTAAAAAACAATTTTGAAATAAACACTATTATCTGCTACCTGAACTATTTAGTAAATCCTCAAGATATCATTTCGGCTGCCTCGGTAATAAATTATTTATATCAATCAAATCAGATTGATGAGATCTTGTTTAACCAACAGCTCGATTTAATATCTAAGAAACATTCACTATTTTCAATTTTGAAAAACTGTGGTCTCGAAATAAATAAATCAAATTTATCTATCAATAATCTTCTTGATAACTGCATTGAAATAATTAATGTTTTAGGTTTAAATAAAAATGGTTATACCTATATGCGATTTTTTTTAGATGAAGTAAATGAATTTTTAGTCACAAAAAACTCAAATATTTCTTCTTTTTTCGAATGGTGGGATTATCGTTCAAAAAAAGCATCAATGATAATTCCCGAAAGTACTGACGCTGTAAAAATAATGACAATTCACGCCAGTAAAGGCTTAGAATTTCCTGTAATTATTATTCCTTTTTGCAATTGGGCCACTTATCACTCAAACGACTCGTGGGTATCTATAAATAATGATAAAGTTGAACTTCCAAGCACTATTGTTAACCTATCTCAAAAAGCAGCTAATTCGGGCTTTGAAAAAGAATATTTAAAAGAATTTGACGAACAATGTTTAGATAATTTAAATTTATTATATGTAGCTTTTACAAGAGCAATTGAAAGATTGCATATTATTGCATCTTCTTCAAAAGGTAATACACAAAAATCAGTTTGCGATTGGCTCAAAATATACTTGAATGAAAATTATAAGTCTGTTTCTCCCGATTATTATGAAATTGATACAGCATTACCAAAATATTCTATAGAAAAAGAAAATAATCTTTCAACCTTTACATTAAAACCACTTGAATTTGATACTCCTCCAAACATCATTCAAATAAAACCTTCTTATTTAAATAACAATCATGATATTGAAAATGCAAAAAAACAAGGGATTTTAATTCATTGGCTATTGTCGAAAATAAAAGATAAATCGCAAGTAAAAACAGCACTTCAATTAGCTTTATTAGAAGGCATATTAGTTGAAAACGAAAAAGATAAATTAGAAAAATTAATCATCGAACTTATAGAGCATCCAGAATTAAATTTATATTTTTTACCCAATGTTAATTGCAAACTAGAGTCCGAAATAATAACTGCAACCGGAGAATTATTAAGGCCCGATCGAATTGTATTTAACTCCAATGAAACAATAATTATAGATTATAAAACTGGGAAAGAAAATAATTTACTTTATTTTAAGCAACTAATTAAATATCAAAATGCTTTATTAGAAATGGGATATAAAAACATAAAAAAGATATTAGTTTATACCGATTATTTAACTGTAGTGACGCAGCAATAATACATATCAAAATCTAATCACCTCAACTCTGCATTAATAGTTTTAAGAATTTCATTACCTGGGCATAAGTCTTTTTTTGTTAGAGAATTTAAAGCCCTATCATTTGTTTGAATTGTATTATGCAGATCTACTGTATTTTGGCTCATATATAAAAGTCCAGTTAATATTTCTCCTTTCGATTTTGCAATCATCATCGCATTTGCTACTGATTGCCTGTTCATGGGATCCCAATCTTTGGCTAATTTATTTAATTGTAAAACAGAACCATCGTGCATTTTTACATTTTTTGATGAACCCTCTTCATAGTTGGTTGTAATTTCTTTCATTTCTGGGACAAAATCAATCGTAGAAGTAGCATCTAAATGTTCACGCACATAATCATAAGATTTTGTAGAGCCTACATTATTATTAAAAGTTACGCAAGGAGAAATAACATTAATAAAAGCAAAACCTGGATGTTTTATTGCTGCTTTTATTAAAGGAATTAATTGTGTTTTATCTCCAGAAAAACTTTGAGCAACAAATCCAGCACCTAATTCAATAGCAAGACTAGCTAAATCAATTGATTCAAATGGATTAACTTGTCCACTTTTATTTTTCGAACCATTATCAGCAGTTGCCGAATCTTGCCCTTTGGTTAAGCCATAGCAGCCATTATTCATCACAATATAAATCATATTTAAATTACGACGAATAACGTGAACAAACTGACCCATACCAATACTTGCTGTATCGCCATCGCCAGAAACTCCGAAATATATTAAATCACGGTTAGCCAAATTAGCTCCTGTTGCAACAGAAGGCATTCTGCCATGAACAGAATTAAAACCATGTGAATTACTTAAAAAATAAGCAGGAGTTTTTGAAGAACATCCAATACCAGAAAGTTTTGCCAAGCGATGTGGTTCGATATTCATTTCATAACATGCCTGAATTACTCCAGCGCTTATAGAATCGTGGCCGCAACCAGCACAAAGCGTCGAAAGAGCTCCTTCATAAAAATCTACACTGTAACCCAATTTATTTTTTGGCAGTTCGGGATGACGAAACTTAGGTCGAATGTAACTCATATTGATTTACTTTTTTCAATGTGAAAATTTGATTTAATTTTATTTGAAACTTGTTTTAAAATGTTTTCTGCCGTTATTGGCATACCATCATAATTTAAAACAGAAATTAATTTATTTGGATCAATTTGCAATTCAATCATCAATAAACTTTTCATTTGTGCATCTCGATTTTGCTCAATCACAAATACTTTCTTATGCTCATTAATAAATTGTTCAACCGTATTATTAAATGGAAATGATTTTATTCGAATCGCATCTACTATTACTCCATTGTGATTAATTTGATCCATTGCTTCTTCGGCAGAATAAGTTGATGTTCCAAAAAACAATATTCCTACTTCGCAATTATTTGATTTTTGATACAGTTGAGGTTCAGGAACCAAATCTTTCGCTGTATTCCATTTTCTAATCAAACGATCCATATTTCGCCGATACGCATCACTGTCCTCAGTATAAATTGCATATTCGTCTCGGGAAGTTCCTCGCGTAAAAAAAGAACCTTTTGTTGGATGGGTTCCTGGAATGGTTCGATAAGGTATGCCATCTTTGTCCACATCTAAATAACGTCCAAATTTCTCAATATTTTCAAGTGCCTCTGCATCTAAAACTTTTCCGCGATTATATTCGCGTTTATCATCCCAAACAAAAGGAGGGCTTATATGATCGTTCATCCCTAGATCTAAATCAGTCATTAAAATAATAGGGGTTTGCAATTGTTCGGCCAAATCAAAACATTCAATCGTCATATCAAAACATTCTTTTGGCGTTGAAGGAAATAACAAAACATGTTTTGTATCGCCGTGTGATGCATAAGCTGCTTCTAAAATATCTGATTGTTGCGTTCTTGTTGGCATACCAGTTGAAGGGCCGGTGCGCTGAACATCAATCAATACTGTAGGCACTTCTGCAAAATAAGCAAGACCTAAAAATTCATTCATTAAACTTAGACCTGGGCCACTTGTTGCAGTAAAAGCACGAGCACCATTCCAATTTGCACCAATAACCATTCCTATTGCTGCCAGCTCATCTTCAGCTTGAACAATCGCTACATTTTTTTTACCACTAATTTTATCAATACGTAAATCTTTAGAGTAATCATTAAAAGCTTCAACAACCGAAGTTGAAGGTGTTATTGGATACCAGGCAGCAACAGTTGCTCCAGCATAAACAGCCCCTAAACCGCAAGCCGAATTTCCATCAATCATAATAGACTCTTTTAACAAATCGCGTCTTTCCAAATGAAATTCTAAAGGATATTTAAAATTTTTATAAACGAAATCCATTCCTAAATTTAATGCTTTGATATTAGCAGGAATTAATTTTTCTTTTCCTTTAAACTGTTCTGCTAACAAGCCTTCTATCTCTTTAAACTCAATTGATAATAAAGCAGCCAAAGCTCCTACATAAATAATATTTTTAAAAAGTTGCCTCTGACGAGCGTCAGTAAAATTTTCATTACACATTTCCATTAGCGGAATACCTATGTAATTAATATCCTCACGCAAATATTCTGAATGTAATTGTTTAGACGAATCGTATAATAAATAGCCTCCGCTTCTTAAAGATTTTATATCGGCCAACATACTTTGTGGATTCACTGCAACTATCAAATCAATTCCTTCTCTGCGACCGAGATATCCTTTTTCGCTAACTCTTACTTCATACCAAGTTGGTAAGCCTTGAATGTTAGAAGGAAAAATGTTTTTAGGCGTTACAGGTATTCCCATCCTAAAAATAGCCTTTGTAAATAAAAAATTAGCACTTGCCGAACCGGTTCCATTAACATTTGCAAATCTGATTACAAAATCGTTAATTTTTTTATTATTTAATGACATCCTTTACCTGCTTTAGTTACATTATAAAAGAATTTTTGAATATCCCATGCTGATGTCGGGCATCGCTCTGCACATAAGCCGCAGTGTAAACAAACATTTTCATCTTTAACCATTACTCTTTTTGTTGGAAGTGTATCTGATACATATAAATCTTGCAATAAATTATTTGCAGGAGCTTTTAGCTTTGTTCTTAAATCGGTTTCTTCGTCTTCATTATTTACAAAAGTAATACAAGCTGTAGGGCAGACATCCATACAGGCATCACACTCAATACATTTTGTTTCTGAGAAAACAGTTTGCATATCACAATTCAAACATCTTTCGGCTTCTTTAAAACCATGAAATGGATCAAAGCCTAACTCTACTTCTTTTTTACGATTACTAAGAGTTAATTTTTTATCGGCCTGAGGAACAACATAACGCTTATCATTTACAACTTCACTATCATAACTCCATTCATGAATACCCATTTTTTGACTAACTAAATTAACAAAAGGAGAAGGTCTTTCTAAAAGTAGATTTTTTTGTTTACACATTAAATCAATTGAAATAGCGGCTTGATGGCCGTGAGCTACAGCAGTAATTACGTTTTTTGGACCCCATGCAGAATCTCCTCCAAAAAATACTTGTGGGTGTGACGAAGCAAATGTTTTTTCATTAACTACAGGCATTTCCCATTTATCAAATTCTATTCCCAAATCACGTTCAATCCAAGGAAAAGTATTTTCTTGCCCTATCGCAATAAGAACATCATCGGCAGGATAAAAAACTTCATCTTCTCCTGTAGAAACTAATTTTCGCTTTCCATTTTCATCTATAATTGCATGAACGCGATCAAACATCATTCCTTTTAAAACGCCATTCTCAACTACAAAAGATTTAGGAACATGATTATCAATAATAGGAATATCTTCATGTTGCGCATCTTCTTTTTCCCAAGGAGAAGCTTTCATTTCAGAAAAAGGGCTTCTAACAATAACCTTTACATTTTCTCCTCCTAGTCTTCGAGCTGTTCTGCAACAATCCATGGCTGTATTACCACCTCCTAAAATAATAACATTTTTCCCAATTTTTGAGGTGTGCTCAAAGGCAACAGAACCTAACCAATTTATTCCAATATGAATATTTGCAGCAGCTTCCCATCTTCCTAACATATCTGGCAAATCTCGACCTCTTGGTGCTCCGGTACCAATAAAAACAGCATCGTAATCTTTTGATAAAACTTCTTTTAAACTTTCAACATATTTGTTAAAATGAGTATGAATTCCAAGATCTAAAATATAATTTACTTCTTCATTTAAAACTGATTCAGGCAATCTAAATGATGGGATTTGACTCCGCATAAAGCCTCCACCTAACTTTTGTTCATCAAAAAGATGTATTTCATAACCTTCGGGAGCCAAATCTCTTGCAACAGTGAGCGATGCAGGGCCAGCTCCAATTAATGCGATTTTTTTTCCGTTTGGTTTAAAAGGACCCTGAGGCATTAAACTTTTAACATCATCTTTATTATCTGCTGCAACTCTTTTTAATCTGCAAATAGCAACAGGTTCTTCAGAATCTAATCGACCTCTTCTACAAGCAGGCTCGCAAGGGCGATCGCAGGTGCGACCTAATACTCCCGGAAAAACATTAGAGTCCCAATTAACCATATAAGCTTCTGAATACTTTCCTTCAGCAATTAAACGAATATAATGAGGAACGGGTGTATGCGCAGGGCAGGCATATTGACAATCGACCACTTTATGAAAGTACTCTGGGTCATTAATATCTGTTGGTTTCAAGTTCTATTTTCTTTTTAAAATTTATAATTACGTATGAAAAAACTAAAAAATTAAACATAAAAATAAGAATTTTTATTTTAATAAAGAATAAAATTAATTCTTTAATTTATGTCGAGTTTTTACTATAAATAGATTAAAAAAAACTTTAAAAAATAAAATAAATTTTAAGGGCTTTTTTCAGAATTAAATACAATTAACGAATAAAAGTATATTATATTTATATTGAATTATAAATGATTTAAAAAAGCTTTTTGTAAAATGAATAGATCTTTCCTACTCTTATTGCTTTTACCATTATTTTCTAGCGCTCAGTTTAATAATTTTACTGAAAAATGGAAATTAGATGCGGATTTTAAAAATGCAAGCATAGGTTTTACTGTTATTGATGCAAATACTTCAAAAATAATTTCTGAGTATAATTCACATCTCTCCTTAATTCCAGCAAGCACTCTTAAAATAATAACTACTTCGGCTGCCTTAGCAATATTAGGGCCAAATTACCAATTTGAAACAAAAATAGCTTATTCCGGTAATTTTAATAAAGAAAATGGGATATTAAATGGAGATATACATATTATTGGGAGTGGCGATCCAACTTTTCAATCAGAATTTTTTTTTAATGACAAACTTACTATTACTGATAAAATAGCCGCTGCAATTAAAGAAAAAGGAATTAAAGAAATTAATGGTAAAATAATTGGAGACGCTTATGTATTTGAAAGAAAAATACCAGACTCATGGATATGGTCTGACATAAGTAATTATTTTGGTTCCACACCATGTGGATTGTCGTTTATGGATAATAAATATAAAATTTATTTTGCGACCGAAAATATAAACTCCGAAGCTAAAGTTATTAGTGTTTATCCTGATTACCTTTATTCTCATTTAAATATTCAATGTAATGTTATAGCAAAAGGCAACTCCGATGAAGCTTGTATTTATGGAGATCCATTATCATTTAATAAAATTATTTCTGGTACAATCCCTCCAAATAAAAAATCATTCGATATTGAAGGCGCACTTCCTGACCCAGCATTATTATGTGCAGAAATGCTTTTTAAATCTCTAAAAAAAATTGGGGTAAACTGCTCAGAAAATAACATTAATTCAAATTATATAAAACCTGACTCTGTTTTAAAACTAAATACATTATACACTCATCATTCACCTAATTTATCAGATATTATTTATCACACAAATATTAAAAGTAATAATTTATACTGCGAATCTATACTTATGGCTTTAGGAAATGGAAGTGCTTTAACAGGAATAAAATTAGTTAAGGAGTATTGGAAAAAAATTGGTTTGAATACTGAGGAACTATATTTAGTTGATGGGAGTGGATTATCAAGAGAAAATACACTTACAACAAATTTCCAAGCCAATTTGCTTGTGAAAATTTATTTTGATAAAAACTACCAAGTTTTATTAAAATCATTGCCAGTTGCAGGAAAAGAAGGCAGTATGAGCCAAATTGGAAATGAAACATTTATTGAAAATAACATGCAGGCTAAAACCGGTTATATTAATCGTGTTAGAGCTTATTGTGGATTTTTAAAATCTAAATCTGGAAAAAATTTAGCATTTTCGCTTATTATTAATAACTATAATTGCTCAGCTAAAAGTGCAAAAAACAAACTCGAAAAGTTTTTAATAGAACTAGGTAATTTATAATTAACATAGAAGCATCAACCTAATTTAAAAAAAATGAATTATTTAATAAAAAACGCCACAATAGTAAATGAAAATGAATTAAGATGTTGCGATGTCTTAATAGAAAATGGAATCATTTCTAAAATTGAAAGGAATATTGAAAACACAAAACATTATTCTGAAATAAATGCTGAAGACTTACATTTATTTCCAGGCGCTATTGATGATCAAGTACATTTTAGAGAACCAGGATTAACTCATAAAGGTGAAATTTATACTGAAGCAAAGGCAGCTGTTGCCGGCGGAGTAACCTCCTTTATGGAGATGCCAAATACTCAACCTCAGAGCACAACAATAGTTGAACTTGAAAAAAAATACACGCGAGCATCTCAATGCTCTTTAGCAAATTATTCTTTTTTTATGGGGGGCACAAATATTAATTTAGAAGATACTTTAAAAGTTGATTATTCAAAAGTTTGCGGCTTAAAAATTTTTATGGGCTCTTCAACAGGAGACATGCTAGTTGACCATCAATCTGTTCTTGAAAGTTTTTTTTCTAAAACAGATGCACTTATTGCTACTCACTGCGAATTTGATCCGCTTATAAAAGAGAATCAAAAACGAATAGTAGAAGAATACGGTGAAGATATACCTAGTTATTTTCATCCGATTATTAGAAATGAGGAGGCTTGTTATAAATCATCCTCTTTTGCAGTAGAATTAGCAAAAAAATATAATACTCGTTTACATGTTTTACATATTTCAAGTGCTAAAGAACTAAGTTTATTCAGTAATAAAATTCCATTAAAAGAAAAAAGAATAACTGCAGAAGCTTGTATTCATCATCTTTGGTTTTGTGATGAAGATTATAAAATAAAAAATAATTTTATTAAATGGAATCCTTCTATAAAAACAGCATACGATAGAGAGAAAATTTTTGAAGCTGTTTTAAACAATACGATTGATGTAATTGCAACCGATCATGCTCCACACACACTTGAAGAAAAGCAACTTACTTATCTTAAAGCTCCTAGTGGTGGTCCTTTAGTTCAACACAGTATTTTAGCTATGTTAGATTTTTATCACGACAAAAAAATAACATTAGAAAAAATTGTTGAAAAAATGAGTCATCATGTAGCAGATTTGTTTAAAATATATAAGCGAGGCTATATAAGAGAAGGTTATTATGCAGACCTAGTGTTAGTTAATTTGAAAAAACCTAACACTGTAACCAAACAAAATATTTTATATAAATGCGGTTGGAGTCCTTTTGAAGGCCATACTTTTAAAAGTAGCATTGAAAAAACTTTTGTAAATGGCCATTTAGTATACGATAATGGGCTGTTTGATGAATCAATTTTAGGGAATCGCTTAGTCTTTGAAAAATAATTAATGACTTCGTTATTTACTTTTCGCCGTAATAAATAGCGGCAATTCCTAAACTTAAGGGTTTAAAATGGGTGTGTTTAAATTTAAGTTTATTTAAAATATCAATAAATTTTTGGTTATTAGGAAATGCTTTTACGCTTTCGGTAAGATAAGTGTATGCTCTAACATCTTTTGAAAAAATCTTTCCAACAAAAGGAGTAATGTATGAAAAATATAAATTATAACTTGCCTTTACCAGCCATAAGCGAGGGTATGAAAATTCAAGTATTACTAACTGGCCACCTGGTTTTAATATGCGATATAAATTAGATAAACCTTTTTCTAAATCCTGAAAATTTCTTACACCAAATCCAACAACAATAGCATCAATACTATCGTTAGGCAAGTTAATTGATTCAGCATTTCCATTTTTTAAAACAATTAACGAATCTAATTTTAATTTTTTTAATTTTTCTCTTCCAACTTCCATCATCCCATCACTGATATCAATTCCTAAAATAGATTTGGGATTTAATTTAGCGCATTCAATAGCAAAATCGGCTGTTCCAGTTGCTACGTCCAAAATACTAATGGGCTGTTTTGATTTTAATAGTTTTACACATTGCCTTCTCCATCCTTTATGAATACCTGCTGATAAAATACTATTTATTAGATCATATCTATTAGCGATGTTGTCGAACATCTTGGCAACTTGAGTGTTTTTTTCTTCTTCAGAATTGTAGGGTGTAACCTTATCGTGTAACATATTTGTATAATAACCTAATTATAATAAAGTTTGCTTCAGTTAAATTAATTTATTAGGATAAATTATTTTACAAATTCAAGCTTTAAAGCTTCTTCGAGCAACTGTTCTTTATTAACAGGCACAACGCCAATTTGTTCACAGACTAAACCACCTGAAAGATTAGAAATAGCAGCAGTTAATATATCACTGCATTCTAAAGCTCTACATAAAGAAGCAACGCTAATTACAGTATCGCCAGCTCCACTCACATCAGCAATAGATCGAATGTGTGCGGGCAAATGTTCTTTTACTTTTCTCGAATTAGTAATTACTCCTTTTTCAGCAAGTGTTACCAAAACCGTTTCTATTTTCTGTTTTACTCGATAACTGCTTACGGCACGCTGAATCTCATTAATATTTTCAACATAATTATCCAATTTAATTCCTTCGCGCAATTCTTTTATATTGGGTTTAAATAAACTAACTCCTTTATAAGAATTAAAATTCTTTTTCTTTGGATCTACACAAGTTGGAATATTTTTACTTTTAGATAATTCAACAACTTTGGAAATTAGTTTAGTATTAATTAATCCTTTATTGTAATCTTCAAAAATAATCACATCTATTTTATCATGATTTATAATGTAAGAAATTAAAGTTAATAATTGTTGAGTTTCGGTATAAATAATATCTGTTTCTTCTTCTTCATCAACTCTTAATAGTTGTGAATTATTTCCAATAATTCGTGTTTTAACAGTTGTTATTCTATCTCGACTTTTTAAAATTCCTTTTTGACTTAATTTTTGAGTTTTTAAAAGTTCCATAAAAGCTTGCCCCTCAATATCAACTCCAATAACAGAACACAAAATCGGATTAGCTCCTAATGCTTGAATGTTTAATGCGACATTAGCCGCACCTCCCAAGCGCCTTTCTTTATTTTTAACTGTAACAATTGGGACTGGTGCTTCTGGAGAAATCCGATTAACTTTGCCCCACAAATAACTATCAATCATCACATCTCCAATAATCAAAACATTTAAATTATTAAAGGATTTAAAAATTTCACGGATGTGTTCTTTTTTTATTGAAAATTTTTTCATTGCTATATTAAAAAATGTGTTTCTGAAATATTATTTGAGTTTAGATAAAGCATCCTTCATTCGTTTTAAAGCTTCAATTAAATTTTCTTCGTTGGTTGCGTATGAAAAACGGATGTAACGATCTTCTCCGAAAGCAGCTCCTGGAACTAAGGCTAAATGTCCTTCGTCTAATAAATAAAGTGTGAGATCGGTGGCATTTAAAATTAAATACTCTTTATACTTTTTCCCAAAATAGTAAGATACCTCAGGGTAAACATAAAAAGCTCCTTGTGGCACATTTGTTTTTAAACCAGGTATGTCTTTCATTAAACTTAATACCAAATCTCTTCGTTTTAAAAAAGCATCACGCATTGGTTTAATATAAGTGTCAAAATCCAATTCCATTGCTTTATGCATCGCTTTTTGTGTTATGCTCGATGTGGCAGATGTAAATTGACCTTGAATTTTATCACAGGCTTGAGCAATCCATTTTGGTGCCGCCATAATTCCACCTCGCCAACCTGTCATAGCAAAACCTTTTGAAACTCCATTAATAGTAATAACTCGTTCTTTTATAAAATCAAATTGAGCGAAACTTTGATGACCACCTATAAAATTAATATGTTCATATATTTCATCACTAATAATATATAATTCAGGATACTTAATAATAACTTGAGCCAAAGCTTTTAATTCTTCTCTATTGTATACAGAACCCGTTGGATTACAAGGAGTGCTCAACATGATTAACCTTGTTTTTGAAGTGATTGATTTTTCTAATTGTTCTGGAGACATTTTAAAATCAGATTCAATAGTTGTATCAATCATGACTGGTTTGCCTTCGGCTAACTTGAGAATTTCTAAATAACTCACCCAAAAAGGTGCAGGAATAATCACTTCATCTCCAGGATTTACGATACACAAAACAGCATTGGCAATACTTTGTTTAGCTCCAGTAGATACAACAATCTCATCGGGTGAATAATCTATACCATTATCTCGCTTAAATTTCTTACAAATTGCTTCACGCAATTCTAAATAACCAGAAACATGAGTATAATAACTAAAATTATCATCAATTGCTTTTTTTGCTGCTTCTTTAATAACATCAGGGGTATTAAAATCTGGCTCTCCTAAACTTAAACTTATAATATCTATTCCATTAGCTTTTAATTCTCGACTTTTTCGAGCCATCGCTATAGTTTGAGATTCTGAAATTTTATTTATTCTGTCTGATAAATGTGTCATAAAAAATAGGTGATAGTAATGTCATTTAATTTTTATTTAAAATAAAGGTATATAATTAAGTATTCAATTTTATAAATAAATATTGAGTTATTAACTAATTAAATTTTACTTTTTTTCCTAATATAATTAAGTCTCTATAAATTCCGTCTAGATTTGCAACTTCTGGTAAATGAGCCCATTTTTCAAATCCAAATTGATAAAATAAGTTTAAACTTATTGTATTATGTCCAAAAATAAATCCTAATAATGTATGAATTTTTAAACTTGGAGAAACTTCTATCGCTTTAGATAAACATTTTTTTCCTATACCAAACTGTCTATATTTTTCTTCTAAATAAATACTTAGTTCTACTGTGCCATCATATGCTGGCCTTCCATAAAAAGAACTAAAACTCATCCAACCCGCATAATTTCCATCTGCAATTACTAACCACAAAGGCCTTTTTTCGGCAGAATGTGAATCAAACCATTTTTTCTTATCATCTACACTCACAATTTCTGTATCAGCAGTTACCATTCGAGATTCAATAGTAGAATTATAGGTTTGAACAACTTTTAATAAATCAACTGGTTGCGCATATTTAAATTCTATATTCAAAATATGATTAATTATATCCGATTTTTTATTAAAATTAGTAAAGTAAATTATGATATGGATATCGTTTTATATGCAATTCTTTCACAAAATCGTATAAAGTTTTTTTGAATTCATCTATATTCACTTTTTTCTGGGCACTTATAAATAAACAACGATTATTTAGATTCTTCATCCAAGTATTTTTTATTTCATCCAACGAAATATTTTCTTTAACAAGTGGTGTTAAATCATCATCATCTTTTTTAATATATGAAAATGCATCCATTTTATTAAAGACTAAAATTACTGGCTTATCTGAAGCTCCGATATCTTGAAGGGTTTGTTTTACAACATTTAAATGTTCCTCAAAGTTTTTATGCGAAATATCTACCACATGAACTAAGATATCTGCTTCTCTTACTTCGTCCAATGTTGATTTGAAACTTTCAACCAATTCTGTTGGTAATTTTCTAATAAACCCAACAGTATCACTTAACAAAAAGAAAACATTTTCTATAGTAACTTTTCTTACCGTTGTATCTAAAGTGGCGAATAATTTATTTTCAGCGAAAACATCACTCTTGCTTAATAAATTCATGATGGTACTTTTTCCCACATTGGTATAACCCACTAATGCCACACGAATCAATTCACCACGATTTTTCCGCTGAGTAGCCATTTGCTTGTCAATATCTTTTAAACGATCTTTTAGCAAGGCGATTTTATCACGTACAATCCTTCTATCTGTTTCAATTTCTTTCTCTCCAGCACCACCACGGGTTCCAGTTCCACCGCGTTGTCTTTCCAAGTGAGTCCACATACCGGTTAAGCGTGGCAACATGTATTGATATTGAGCCAATTGCACTTGAGTTTTAGCATGTGCCGTTTGAGCCCGCTGTTCAAATATTTCTAAAATTAATGTGGTGCGATCTAATACTTTTTTTCCTAATTCTTTTTCTAAATTTCGCTGCTGTGAGGGCGATAATTCATCATCAAAAACTACCACATCAATTGCATGGTCTTTAACAAATTGATTAATTTCTGATAATTTACCTTTGCCTATAAAAGTAGCTTTATCTGGCTTTTCTAACTTTTGAGTAAATGTTTTGATTGTTTTTAATCCGTATGTTTCTGCCAAAAAAGCTAATTCCTCTAAATACTCATTTGCCAGGCCACTATCTTGTAATTTATTAATTACACCAATTAAAACACAACAATGATTAGGAATAGCGGTAGAAATTAATTCAGATTTCATTATAAAATTAGTGGCCTTTGATATTACCGTTAACAAACTCGGCAATTTTATTGGCTTCTTCTGGATTTACGTTAATAGCAATCATCAAACCCCTTCCTTCAAGAATAATTTTGTTTATGGCAGATACATCTAATAAAGTTGCTGTTAAATCTTTTGCTCCTGCTAAACCTAATTTACCATTCGATCCATGGCAAGAAGCGCAATTTGATTCATACAGAGATTTGCCATCATTTTGAGCTAATTCGTTATTAATAACTTCTTTTCGTTCTCCCTTTCTCTTAGAATAAACTTCGGCAAGGCCAAAACTTCCGGTAATTAATAATAAACTTAATGCAGCCAGTATTTTATTTGATTTTTTAAAGCCTATTACAGCAATAGGTATTGCTAAAAATACCATAATTAATTTTACCCAAAATAAATAATCATACTTTCCTCCCAATGGCAGTTGGGTTGACAAATAAATGCCTGTACCCAAAAATAATACACTTATAATTATTTCTGCAATTTTTACTTTTTTTGAAAACTTTGCGAGTAAGTCATTTTTATTACTCAACAATAAAATTGTTTTTATTACATAAATTAATAAAAACAAAACAACAACTAAATAGTGAGAGTGTAAAATTCCTTTATACATATAATTTTATTGTAAAATTAACAATATATTAGTAGAATAAAAAGCAGTTTAGAATTAGTTATTTTATTAAAACTGATTAATTTTGGTGTTTATGCATAATAAAATATTACTATTTTTTCTTTGTCAAATTTTTATAATTAAAAGTTTTTCTCAAACTACCTTTCCTTCAAATGGCGCGCCCTTTAAATCACATACTATTTTCGCATTTATTAATGCAAATATTTATGCTGATTTTGAAACTCTAATCAAGAATGGCGTTTTAATAATTAAAGATGATAAAGTAATTGCTATTGGCGAAAAACAAGAAATTCCCAAAAATGCGATCATTTTCGATTTAAAAGGAAAATACATATACCCTTCTTTTATAGATATTTTTTGCGATTATGGTTTAATTATTCCTAAATCTGAAAAAAAAATAAGCTTTGGTCCTCAAATAGAAAGCAATACAAAAGGAGCTTATGGTTGGAATCAGGCAATTAAATCAAACGTAGAGGCCTATAAATTATTTTCACACAATAACGAACAAGCCGAAGAATTAAAAAAAAATGGGGTCGGAGCAGTATTATCTTCTTCTAAAGATGGTATAGTTAGAGGAAGTGGTGTTTTGGTTAATTTAAACACACAATCTAAAGAAAATAATAGTATTGTAATTGATAAAGCTGCAGGCTTTTACTCTTTTAGTAAAGGTTCATCATCTCAAGATTATCCAAGTTCATTAACAGGAGGTATTGCACTTTTGAGGCAAACATGCTACGATGCAATTTGGTATAATAAAAATAAATCAGAATATAATATTTCTTTGGATGAATTTAATAAACTACAAAGTTTACCAAGTATTTTTGAAGCCAATGATAAATTTAACTCATTGCGAGCTGCTAAAATAGGAGAAGAATTTAATATCAAATATATTTTAAAAGGATGCGGCAATGAATACCAACGTATTAATGATTTACAAAATACGAAGTTAAATTTTATTATACCTGTTAATTTTCCTGAAGCTATTGACGCAGAGGATCCTTTTGATAGCGAATCTATTTCTTTAACTGAATTAAAACATTGGGAGTTAGCTCCATCTAATCCTGCCTCGCTCGAAAAAAATGGGATTCAATTTTGTTTTACGACTGCTGAATTAAAAGATAAAAATAATTTTCTTAAGAACATTCGAAAATCAATTAAATATGGCCTTTCTGAAAAAACAGCTCTTAAAGCTTTAACCTTTAATCCAGCATTTTTTATAAATGCCAATAAACAATTAGGTGCTTTAAAGCCAAACTATTTTGCTAACTTTTTTATTAGTTCAAAACCTATTTTTGAGGATGATGCTTATATTATTCAACATTGGGTTGCTGGGGAATCATCTTTTTATAGCGAATTAAATGCACCAGATATTCGAGGGAACTATACTTTAAAATTCGAAAAAAATACCTTATTGCAAAAAAGCTATCAATTTAATTTTTATGGCGATTTGGCTAAACCATCCGCACAGCTAATAATTGATACTACAAAAAAAAATATACAATACTCGTTTAAAAATAATTTAATTAGTTTTAATTTTTATCTAGATTCAATCAATATAATACGCGCAAGTGGCTATTATAATGCTAACCAAAAACGTTTCGACGGTCGTGCGCAAATTGCTACTGGTAATTGGTTCGATTTTGAGTTGTTATTCAACTCTTCGGCAGATTCAATAAAAAAACAACAACCTCTTAAAACAATAGATTTAAATTTAGGGAAAGTGTTTTATCCTTTTACCGCCTATGGAGAGCCATTAAACATTATAAATGGAACTTTTAAAGACGAGTGGAATAAATTTAAAAACAATTCTTCTACTATTTTAATTAAAAATGCAACTGTTTGGACAAACACAAGTGATAGTGTTTTGAAAGAACACGATGTTTATGTTGTTGATGGTAAAATTGTAAGAATAGCTCCTAATATAGATGTTCCAAAAACAACTTCAGTAAAAATAATAGATGCAAAAGGCAAACATCTTACTCCAGGCATTATTGATGAACATAGCCATATTGCGCTTACTTCTGGAGTAAATGAAGGAGCTAAAGCTAGCAGTGCCGAAGTTAGAATGGGAGATGTTATAAATCCTGATGACATAAATATTTACCGCCAATTATCTGGAGGAGTAACTTGTGCCCAATTATTACACGGCTCGGCTAACCCTATAGGCGGACAAAGTGTTTTAATAAAATTACGATGGGGACATAATGCCGAATCGATGAAATACGATAAAGCTGATGGTTTTATTAAATTTGCTTTAGGAGAAAATGTTAAGCAAAGTAATTGGGGCGATTTTAATACTATTAGATTTCCTCAAACTAGGATGGGTGTTGAACAAGTTTACTTTGATTATTTCTCTCGCGCAAAAGAATACGACAAACAATATCAAACTTTTTTAAAAGAAAATCAAAAAAATAAAAATTTAGTTTTCAGAAGATATATTGAATTAGAAGCCTTAGCCGAAATATTAAATAAAAAAAGATTTATTACCTGTCACAGTTATGTTCAAAGCGAAATTAATATGCTTATTCATTTGGCCGACAGCTTTGGGTTTAAAATTAATACCTTTACTCATATTCTCGAAGGGTTCAAGGTAGCCGACAAAATGAAAGCTCATGGCGTTAATGCTTCTACATTTTCTGATTGGTGGGCCTATAAAAATGAAGTAATGGATGCGATACCATATAATGCAGCTATTCTAACAAAAATGGGTGTAAATACAGCAATAAATAGTGACGATGCAGAAATGGCTCGTCGATTAAATCAAGAAGCTGCAAAATCTATAAAATATGGCAATTTATCTGAAACAGAAGCTCTAAAACTAATTACCCTAAATCCTGCAAAAATGCTTCATATCGATGATAAGGTTGGAACTATCGAACCAGGAAAAGTTGCCGATTTAGTTTTATGGACAAGTCATCCCCTTAGCGTTTATGCAAAAGTTGATAAAACCATGATTGACGGACAAATTTATTTTGATAGAACTGAAGATGAAAAACTTCGTGAAGCAATCAAAATTGAACGCTCAAGAATTATTTCAAAATTAATCGACGAAAAACAAAATGGCAATAAAGTAATTAAAGCTAAAAATAAACTACAGCGATTATATCATTGCAATACTATCGAAGGAATAGCTGAAGAAGAAACTGGTCAACGTTAATCTGATTTAATTAAATTAAAAATGAAAAAACACATCATAGGAATTCTTTTATTTAATTTTTCAATTATTGGAGTTGCTCAAATTAAATATAATCACATTGCATTCATAAATGGAATTGCTCATATAGGAAATGGTTCAATAATCGAAAGTAGCTTAATTGTAATTAATAAAGACCTAATAGAAACTGTTACCAGCACCAAAGGATTAAAACTTAATTATAAGTCTTTCGACACTGTTATTGATATTCAAGGTAAACATGTTTATCCTGGTTTAATAAATACAAATAACATTCTAGGTTTACATGATGCAGAAGCTATCAGAGCCACACGTGATTATTCAGAAATAGGAAATATAAATCCTCACATAAGAAGTTTGATTGCCTACAATACTGATAATCTTATCGTGCCAACCGTTAAAACAAATGGTATTTTATACACACAAGCTACCCCTCGCGAAGGATTAATTAGTGGCTCTTCTTCAATTATGGCGCTTGAAGGATGGAATTGGGAAGATGCTGTTTTAAAAGCTGATGATGGAATTCATCTGAATTACCCGAAGATGAATTACAAAAAATGGAGCGAAGAAGATGGACTCACAAATTCATCCAATAAAAAATATACCGAAGAATTAAACTATCTCTCTCGTTTTTTTGAAGATGCCAAATTTTATTGTAACGAAACTTTACACACTGAAAAAAATATTCGTTTTGAAGCAATGCGAAATGTATTTAATGGCCAATCTAATTTATATATTCACCTGGATAAAGCAAAAGATATTTTAAGTGCTATTAATTTCATCAATCAACACAAAATTAAATATCCTGTTATTGTAGGCGGAAAAGAAAGTTATAAAATAAGTAAAGAACTTAAAAAAAACTCTATTCCGGTTATGCTTAATCGAATAAACGATTTACCAGATTATGCTGATGAAGATGTTGATATTGTTTACAGATTACCATATCTTTTACAAAAAGATAGTGTTTTATTTTGCTTACAACTTGAAGGAGATATGGAAGCAATGCAAAGTAGAAATTTACCATTTAATGCTGGGGCTGCAGTTGCTTATGGCTTATCAAAAGAAGATGCATTAGCAAGCATTAGTCTTAACGCCGCAAAAATTCTTAGAATAGAAAGTCTTATCGGAAGCCTTGAAGTTGGAAAAAAAGCATCTTTAGTGATTAGTTCAGGCGATATTTTAGACATAAAAACTAACCAAGTTGAAATGGCTTTTATTTCAGGAAAACCAGTTGATCTAAAAAATAAACAAACAGAACTTTATATAAAATATAAAACAAAATACGGTATCAAATAATTTTATTTATGATTGATAATAAAATAATAATAGGGATTTCTCAAGGAGATGTTAACGGCATAGGATTAGAAGTTATTCTTAAAACTTTAATGGAACCCGCAATTAGCGAAATATGCACCCCTATCCTATTCAGTTCTCAAAAAACCGTTTCTTATTACCGAAAAACTTTAGGATTAGAAGAATTTAATTTTAATCCCATACGAGAATTTAGTCAAATAAGTCATAAAAAATCAAACGTCTTTATTTGTTATGAGGAAGAAATAAATATCGAAATGGGAAAATCTACCGAAGTGGCTGGTAAATATGCTCTTCTGTCGCTTGAAAAAGCAACTCAAGCATTAATAAACAATAATATTGATGCCCTAGTAACAGCTCCAATTAACAAAAGTAATATTCAATCTGAGGAATTTAAATTTATCGGCCACACCGAATACCTCGGCGCAAAATTAAATGGAAAGCCTCTTATGCTATTGTGTAATAATAATGGGTTAAGAGTTGCCCTAGCTACTGGTCATATTCCATTAAAAGATGTTGCTTCAGCAATTTCTATCGAAAATATTTCTGAAAAAATAAATCAACTTCATCTATCATTAATAAAAGATTTCGGAGTTAGAAAACCAAAAATAGCTGTATTAGCTTTAAATCCTCATGCTGGAGATAACGGAGCTATCGGAAATGAAGAAAAAGAAATCATCATACCTGCTATCGAAAAAACAAAAATAAATGGTTTAATCTTTGGTCCGTATTCTGCCGATGGTTTTTTTGGAAACGATACTTATAAAAAGTTTGATGGCATTCTTGCCATGTATCACGATCAAGGTCTTATCCCTTTTAAATCGTTAGCTTTTATTGAAGGTGTAAATTTTACTGCAGGCTTAAATGCTGTTCGAACAAGTCCAGATCATGGAACCGCATACGATATTGCAGGTAAAAATATTGCTAATGAACAATCATTTAAACAAGCTATCTATACCGCAATTGATGTTTATAAAAATCGAAATCTTTTTAAAGAAATCAGCGCAAATCCTCTAGCTGCTTCAACTATTCGTAAAGAAAGATAATTTTATTTAACTATTTTATTATTTTTTATCATTTGACTTAACAAATTTTAACTCGCTTAAAAATAGCCTTAAGCCCTATCAATACTATATTTGCTTCTTATCTTAAAAATATATTTTATGGTAGATATTAAAGAAATTAACGAACGTATTCAACGCGAAAGTGCATTTATTGAAATGCTGACTATCGAAATGGACAAGGTAATTATTGGCCAAAAAAGCATGGTCGAACGTTTATTGATTGGCTTATTAAGCAACGGTCATATTTTATTAGAAGGTGTGCCGGGTTTGGCTAAAACATTAGCAATTAATACTCTTGCTAAATGTATAGATGGTCAATTTAGCAGAATTCAATTTACACCAGACCTCTTACCAGCCGATGTTATTGGAACACAAATTTATAACCAAAAACAAGAATCATTTTCAATTCGTAAAGGCCCCATTTTTGCAAATTTTGTATTAGCCGATGAGATTAATCGTGCCCCTGCAAAAGTTCAATCGGCATTATTAGAAGCCATGCAAGAAAAACAAGTAACAATTGGCGACCAAACATTTAAATTACCAAACCCATTTTTAGTTTTAGCTACTCAAAATCCTATCGATCAAGAAGGCACCTATCCTTTACCTGAAGCTCAAATGGATCGCTTTATGCTAAAAATAGTAGTTGGTTACCCAAATAAAGAAGAAGAACGTAAAATTATTTTATCAAATATTCAACCCACCGGAATGCCAATTCCTAATAGCGTTCTTAAACCTGAAGATATTATCAATGCAAGAGCCGTTGTTAAAGATGTTTATATGGACGAAAAAATAGAACGATATATTGTTGATATTGTTTTTGCTTCTCGTTTTCCAAAAGATTACAAATTACAAAAATTTGAAGGCCTAATTTCATATGGCGGCTCACCACGAGCTAGTATTAACCTAGCTTTAGCAGCAAAAGCCTATGCTTTTATAAAAAGAAGAGGTTATGTAATTCCAGAAGATGTAAGAGCAATTTGTACTGATGTTATGCGACATAGAATTGGATTAACTTACGAAGCTGAAGCAGAAAACATCACTTCAGAAAATATAATTACCGAAATTTTAAATACCGTTGAAGTTCCTTAGTGATTTAAACCAAAGATGAAAATTATTTATTTATCATCTTATCGATTAAACCCTATAACAAAATGGAAACATCAGAACTTTTAAAAAAAGTAAGAAAAATCGAAATTAAGTCGAGAGGACTTAGTAATCAGATTTTTTCAGGAGAATACCATAGTGCTTTTAAAGGCCGTGGAATGGCGTTTTCAGAGGTTCGAGAATATACTCCTGGCGATGACGTTAGAACAATTGATTGGAATGTTACTGCTAGATTTAATTCTCCTTTTGTAAAGGTTTTCGAAGAAGATCGAGAACTTAGCGTAGTATTATTAGTAGATATTAGTGCAAGCGGTGCGTTTGGAACTTCTAATCAATTTAAACAAGATGTAATTACAGAAATCTGTGCCGTAATTGCTTTCTCTGCCTCTCAAAATAATGACAAAATTGGAATTATATTTTTTACCGATAAAATCGAAAAATTTATTCCACCAAAAAAAGGTAAAACTCATATATTAAGAATTATACGAGAGTTAATCGAATTTAAACCTGAAAATAAAAAAACTAATATCGAATTAGCCCTCAAATACCTTACCAATGTTATAAAAAAGAAAAGTATCGTATTTTTAATTAGCGATTTCTTATCCAATCATGATTATAAAGACGCCATTAAAATTGCAAACAAAAAACACGATTTAGTTGCGCTTAGAATAATTGACAAAACCGAAATGGATATTCCGCAAGTAGGTTTAATGAAATTAAAAGATAACGAAAGTGGTAATATATTATGGATTGATACCAACGATAAATTATTCAGAAAACAATTTGCAACTAATAAAATAAATTTTGAATCGAATCTAAAAGAAATTTTTAATAGAGCCGGAATAGATTCAGCAAATATAAATACCAACGAAAGCTATATCAAACCATTAATGAATTTATTTAAAAAACGTTAATCATTAATGCTAAAGAAATCACATATTACTTTTTTTATATTCTTGCTGTTTTTTCTGCTTTTTAAAATTAGCATCGGCCAAAAAATAAATATAAGTGCGGCACTCGATTCTACAAAAATTCGTATTGGCGAACAAGTAAAACTAGATTTATATGTCACTTACTCTGCTAAACAAAATAATTTAAAAATACAATGGCCAAATATAGCAGATACAATTACTGATAAAATTGAAGTGATTTCTGTATCTGTTATCGATACAACTAGCCCAGATAAGTCTAATCCAGATATTATTCAGCAACATCAACAAATTACTATAAGTGCATACGATAGTGGTTATTTTGCTATACCAGGATTTAAATTTTTCATAAATAATGATAGTACTACCGCATTTTATTCTCAATCTCTTTTTCTAGAAGTTCATACTGTTCCTACAGATTCAAGTATTACAAAAACAAAAGATATAAAACCACCCTTTGCCGAAGCATTTAATTGGAAATGGTATTCTAAATATTTTTATTGGGGGTTTTCCCTTTTAGTTATAATCATACTAATTGTTCTAATCACAATCTATTTTACCAAAAAAAATAAAATAGTTGTTCTTAAATCAGAAAAACCAAAAATTCCCGCTCATATCATTGCTCTTCAATCTCTCGAAAAAATAAAAAATGAACAAATCTGGAAAGAAGAAAAAACTAAAGAATATTACTCGTCAATATCTGATACTATCCGACTTTATATTGAAGAACGTTTTAAAGTTAACGCACTAGAAAGTACAACTGCCGAAATAATGAAAGCTTTTAGATCTCAAGTTGTCGATAAAGAAAGTAAAGATAAATTACAACAACTTTTAATGCTTAGCGACTTAGTTAAATTTGCTAAACAATTTCCAATTATATCAGAACATACGTTCACTCTTCAAAACGCATTTGATTTCGTAAATGAAACCAAGCGCGAAGAAAAGACAATAATCAAAAATGATCAGCAAATTAATTCTACTAATTCGTGATAAATTATTTTAACGACATACAGTTTTCAGAAAAAAATTGGTTTTGGCTAATGGGCTTGATTCCATTTATAGTTTTCTACTATTTCTGGAGACTAAAAAAAAATGAAGGGGAATTTAATTTTTCATCTTTTTCAATTTTTGAAGGTATCAAATCTTCTTATAAAGCTAAATTAAGACATAGTCTTTTTGCTTTAAGACTTTTCTCTATTGTTTTATTGATTTTTGCTTTAGCCAGACCTCAATCAAGAAGTAGCTGGAAAAATTTAAAAACAGAAGGAATTGATATTATAATTAGTATGGATGTTTCCTTATCTATGCTTGCTAAAGATTTTAAACCGAACCGAATAGAAGTCGCTAAAGATGTTATTTTAGACTTTATCGATGCTCGTCCGAATGATAGAATAGGTTTAGTTATTTTTGGTGGCGAGGCTTTTACTCAGTGTCCTTTAACTTCTGATCATAAAGTTTTAAAAAACATGTTCCCTCAAATTAATGCTGGAATGCTCAATCAAGGAACTGCAATAGGCCTTGGATTAGCAGGTGCTGTTGCTCGAATTAAAGAAAGTAAAGCAAAAAGTAAAGTTATTATTTTTATTAGTGATGGGGTAAATAATGTAGGAGAAATTGCACCCATTACTGCTGGGGAATTAGCAAATACTTATGACATTAGAGTATATTGTATAGGGGTTGGATCTAAAGGGAAAGCCCTTCAACCAGTTGCGATGTATGCACAAGGTCAATACGAATATGATTATGTAGACGTTGAGATTGATGAAAAAATAATGTCTGATATTTCAAACCTTACCGGCGGAAAATATTTTAGAGCAACTAATAAAGAAAGTTTAATAAATATATATCAGGAAATTGATAAAATGGAAAAAACTATTGTAAGTGAAAAAAACTTTACCAATAAAGCCGAACACTTTTTACCTTTTGCTATTACTGCAGCATTAATATTATTGCTCGAATTCATATTACGTTTAACATTATTCAAATCAATTCCGTAATGTTTAAATTTGAAAATCCCATATTTTTTTATGCATTTGCATTTATCCCTTTAATGATGATGCTATCAATTTGGTATTTTATTTATAGAAAAAAGAAACTAAATTCAATTGGTAGTTCAACTTTAATTAATCAATTAATTCCTTACTCTAGTCAAAGAAAAAGAATAATTAAAACCATTCTTTTTTTACTAAGTTTTTCTAGTCTAATTTTAGCTATATGCAATTTACAAACTGGCAGTAAATTAACCGAGGTTAAAAGAGAGGGTGCCGATATCATAGTATGTTTAGACGTAAGTAATAGTATGCTTGCTCAAGATCTAAATCCTAATAGATTAACCAGAGCTAAATATGCATTAGAAAAAATGATTGATTTACTCGAAGGGGATCGATTAGGTCTTGTCATTTTTGCTGGCGAAGCATACGTTCAATTACCAATTACAACTGATTACAATTCTGCAAAAATGTTTTTAAGTTCAATCGAACCCGGGATGGTGTCAGTTCAAGGAACAAATTTAGCCGAAGCCATAAAAAAAGCTACAGAATCTTTTAGTAATGACGAAAGCAAAAATAAATCTATCATTCTTATTACCGATGGAGAAAATCATGAGCCTGAAGCAATAGAAGCTGCCGAAGAAGCTAATAAAAAAGGGATAATGATAAACACCATCGGTATTGGATCTCAAAACGGTGTGCCAATTCCATATACTGAAAATGGCTTAGTTAAAGGTTATAGAAAAGATAAAGATGGTCAAACAATTGTCACTAAATTAAATGCAGAATTACTAAAAACAATTGCTGATAAAACTAATGGTGTTTTTGTTCAAGCAACTCAGTCCGATTTAGGTTTAAGTTCAATACTAGATAAAATATCAGAATTAGATAAATCAAAAATAGAATCAAAAATTTATAGCGATTACGAAAATCAATTTCAATGGTTTATTGCCATTGCACTATTTTTTTTATTAGTAGAATTTATTATCAGTGAAAGAGTAAGCGAGTGGTTTAAAAAAATTAATTTATTTAGCAATGAAATTAAATAAATATATACTGCTAACCTGTTTAGGAATTATATTTAATAATTCTATCTTAATTTCTCAAGAGGACGCCCATGAAATATACGATGGTAATAAATTATATTTTTCAGGGAAAATTTCAGAGTCTATTTTAAAATATTCTAAGGCTCTCGAATTAAATCCAATAAACAAAAAGGCAAACTTTAATTTAGCGAACTCTTTATACAAAAACGCTTTACTTATTAAAAATAAATCAATAAAAATACCTTCTGACTCTAAAATTACTCCCGATTCTCTCTCAAAATTAATGTTAGATCAGGCTGCACAAAACTTTGCCGTTGTAGCTAATTCGATATCTAATAAAGATACATTGCATCAAGCATGGCATAATATTGGGAACTGTTATTTACAAAAAAAAGATTTTCAGCAAGCTGTTGATGCATATAAAAAATCCCTTAAATATAATCCAAAAGATGAGGATACAAGATATAATCTAGCTTATGCCTTAAAAAATATGCCAAAAGATAAAAAAAATGGCGGGGGCAATAAACAAAAACAACAAAATAAAAAAGAAGATTCTAAAAATGATAAAGACAAAAAAGCTCAACCTCAACAAAATAAAATGAGTAAAGAACAAGCTGATCAACTTTTAAAAGCTCTAATGAATTCAGAAAAAAAACTACAAGATAAACGAAAACAAAAGCAAGAAGATGGTGCTAACCCAAATATAGAAAAAGACTGGTAAGTCTTGTTAAATAAATTTAATTAATTCGATGACCTTTAACAAATTTGTACCTTGCATAGTAATGAATAAAATTAAATACATTATAGCTATTTTATTTCCGCTGTTTTTATTTATTAATATCAGCCAAGCACAAAACTTTTATTCTCAAGTTAGTTCAAAAAAAGTACAAGTCGGTGTCCCTTTCGAATATTCTGTAGTATTTACAATCAATACAGGTAATTACACCCCTCCTAATTTTAAAGATTTTGATGTTATTAGTGGTCCAAATCAAAGTAGTAGTTACCAAAATGTGAATGGGGTTGGAAGTCAACAAATCATAATTTCATATGGTTTAGTTGCAAAACGCGAAGGGAAATTCACTATTGGTCCATCTTCTACAATGTCAGGTTCACAAAAATTAGAAACAGCTGCAATTAATGTAGAAGTTGTAAAAGGAAATATAAATTCTAATGACAATGAAACTCAAAATACCTCGAAAAATTCTTCAGGAGATTTATTTATAAAAACCTCCGCCAATAAAAACAAATGCTACGTTGGCGAACAAATTACTATTCTTCAAAAAGTTTATAGCAGATCTCAAATTGTTGGCTTTCAAAAATTTTCACAGCCTACTTATGAGGGTTTTTATTCTCAAGCTCAAGAATCTTCTAGTAAAGGTCAAGTTGCAATAGAAAATATAGATGGTGTTAGTTATTATACCTTTGAATTGTTTCGTACAATAGCTATCGCCAATAAATCAGGCAAAACTATATTAAACTCAATTCAAGGAGATATTGTTATTAGAAAACAAACTACAGCTAAACCTAAAAATATTTTTGAACAGTTTTTTGGAGCAAGTTCATATGAAGATATTCCGATTAATACTAAAAGCAAATCAATAGCCATAGAAATTCTTCCTTTGCCTGAAATAGGAAAGCCTGAATCTTTTATCGGAGCAGTAGGAGACTTTAATTACAAAGTTGATGTTACAAGAAATGAACTAAAAGCCAATGATGCCTTTAATTTAAAAATGATTATCACCGGTAATGGTAATTTAAAATTAATCAATGCGCCTACTTTAAAATTACCCGATGGGTTTGAGAGTTATGACCCAAAAATAACAGAATCTAATAATTCTAAAATGTTCGATTTTTTAATTATTCCTCGAAAGGAAGGTGTTTTTACTTTGAATAATTTAGATTTTTCTTATTTTGATTTAAATTCAAAAAAATACATTACAAAATCAGCCAAAATAATAAAAATTAATGTTCTAGCCCCAGCTGAAAATAGCAATGAAGCAAAAATATTCTCATCTCAAACTAAAATTAAAGAAACCGAAAACGATATAAGATATATTAAAAAAGAAGATTTTATTCTCATAAAAAGCGAAAATGAATTTTTCAACTCTTTTACTCACATTCTATTTTTAGTTTTTCCTTTGATTGCTTTAGCAACAGGTTTGTTCTTAAGAAAAAATCACATTAAAAATAATAGTAATATAATTTTAGTGAAAGAACGTAAAGCCGCTAAATTGGCAAAAAAACAATTAATAACCGCTGAAAAATTAATGAAAGAACAAAAGAAAGATGAATTTTATACCGAAGTATTAATGGCTTTAACAAATTATTTAGGAAACAAATTAAATATTCCTAAAGCTGAGCTCTCAAAAGAATCTATCACTAAATCATTACAATTAAAAAATATTAACCATTTAACCATACAGAATTTAACAAACACAATTGATACAAGCGAATTTGCAAAGTACGCTCCTGGTTCCGTTAGTGGTAATCTTCAAGAAGTTTACAATAACACTGTAGAACTTATAGCAAATTTAGAACAACAAATTAATAAAAAAATTTAAATGAAAAAGTCAACTATATTATTAATTTTTTTATTTTACTTTAGTAGTAATATCTTTTGTAACGATTTAAAAGATGCTGAAAAAGCATACGATTCTAAAAATTTCAAAATCTCAATTCAGCATTATCAAAAATTAATAAACGAGGGCTATAAATCATACCAATTGTATTTTAATTTAGGAAATTCATATTATCGAAATAACGAATTAGGAAAAGCAATTTATTATTATGAATTAGCAAGTAAATCAAATCCTACCGACGACGATATTAAAATTAATCTTGCTATTGCCACTTCCAAAACAATTGATAAAGTAAATTCGAAAGAAAACTTTTTTATCACTGCAATTAAAACAAATATTCTGTCATCTTTTTCAACATTCACTTGGAGTATTTTTACAATCTCATTTATTAGTCTTGCTTCAATATTGTTTTTTATTTTTATAAACTCTAATAACATTCTGATTAAAAGGATTTCATTTATTGGAACCTGTTTTTGTTTTATATTATTCACCTTAAGCTACTTTCTAGGATATACTTCTCTAAAATCTAAATCTGAAAATAAGTTTGCAATTATTACCTCAAAAGAAATAAAAATTTTAAACGAACCAACCATTTCAGGCATATCAAAATTTAACTTACACGAAGGAACTAAAATAAGAGTAGTCGAAAATAAAGGTGAATGGATTCTAATTAAATTGGATAATGGCAATGAAGGTTGGATAAAAACAACAGATGTTGGAATTATTTAGCTTAGTTTTCACTCGAACTTTGAAAACCTAAATTTACTTTTTTAGGGTCAAACGTTATTTCAATAAAATCATCGCCACCTTTATAATAATTTAAAACTAATGGCGATGTCTTATCCCAATCCTCAATTGGGTCTTTTGTCATATCAGTTATCCCTTTCATACATGACGAAATAGTTCTTTGCTTCCACATAGATTTATTAGTTTTAGTATTCCACCTTACAAAAAATAATTTTGTTTCTTTTCCAGATTCACACTTTGGATTATTAGTTAAAGGCTTACTAAATGCATCTACATATATTAAAACATAAACAGTATCAGCTTTTTTTTCTTGAAATAATAGTTTAAACACTTCTGGATCACGACAGATTGAATCATTCATACAATAATTCAAAACAGTATCATTAGTTATTAGATTAAAACACAACTTAATCCGTTCTGTATTATTTTTAGCTTTTTTTGTGTATACCAAAAACTGGCGAGGAATTTTCAACTCTTTTATTGCAAGTTTAGTCGAATCAGAAGCAAGCGAATCAACTTCTATAGATTCAACCTTTGGCTTTTTTGTTTTTCTTGTCTGAGCATTCGCAAATGATACAAACATCATTAAGGCGATTATTATAAATTTATACATAAAGCAAATTTATAAAAAAAACTGATTTTTTTAGGAATATTCTTGCCTTTTATCCTATACTTTTTAACAGGCTATTTATATAATTAAATAAATTCATTAAAACCTACCCGCCTCAATCAATTTAACAGCTCTTTCTATCATCAAATCTTCTATATTGGCGTCATATTCAACTTTCATATTATGCCCGAATAATCTAGCTACCGATTGATATAAAACTGCCTGAAAACCACCACGAAATTGTTTTACTATTTCATAAGTTGTTTTTCCCGATTCTCGGGCAATTAATTTCATCAATACTTTTCCTTGATTTATCGATAAATTTTTTAAATCTGTTTCAAATTGAATCCTTAAATCTTTTTCACAAGTTTTAATAAATTCTTTTCTTAATCCACTATCATTTATCTTTTCTAATGCTTTATCATATTCCTTAAGCTTGGCTGCAGCTAAAATAGCATATGGATAAACTATCTTTACATTATATTTTACTTTAGTCCATTGCTCTAACTGTTTTTTATTTTTAAAAACAAAATCAGTATAAACAAAATATGTTGATAAATCGACAACCGGAAAAGTGTCGCCATTAATTATTTCTGCCCTACACCAGAATCCATTTTTAGGTAAAATAGTAAAATCTTGGTTATTGTTTTGAGAACTAATTCCATAATTTATAAATAAAAAAAAACAACAAAGAATTTCTTTGATTAAATAACCGCTTTTAATTAAATAATTATATTGGCTCATCTAATTATTAATTATCAGAAACACATAAGGTAACCCATAATCAAAAATTAATTTAATCTTTTATTCTTCCAATTACTTTTTTTAAAAGATTGTTCAGGTAATTCATTAATTGATTGCGTTTTATTTTGAAATATAATTGAGCTTGCTAATGCAGCAATTTCTATAAATTCAGGGGCATTTGATTTTAATAGTTCAGGGGCAAAAAAATTATTAATAAATCCAGTGTCAAACTTCCCACTAATAAATGCATTATGCTTCAAAACAAATTTGCAAAAATCAAGTGTTGTTTCTACTCCCACAATTTTATAATCATCAATTGCTCGTAACATTTTTTCTATGGCTTCCGTTCTATCTTTTCCATGTACAATTAACTTAGAAATCATTGGATCATAATAAATAGGAATATCCATACCTTCCTCAAAGCCATCATCTATTCTAACTCCAGGTCCACTAGGCGTTTTATAAACTAGTAACTTACCAATATCAGGTAAAAAGTTATTTAACGGGTCTTCAGCACATACTCTTACTTCAATAGCATGGCCATTTATTTTTAAATTATCTTGTGTAAAATTTAATTTTTCATTTCTAGCGACTTTAATTTGTTCCTTAACTAAATCTATGCCAGTAATCATTTCCGAAACAGGATGCTCTACCTGCAAACGAGTGTTCATTTCTAAAAAATAAAAATTCATCTGATCATCCAACAAAAACTCAACAGTACCCGCTCCACTATAATTACATGCTTTGGCTACATCCACTGCACATTCCCCCATCTTTTTTCGTAATTCAGGACTTAAAACACTGCTAGGAGCTTCTTCAATTAATTTTTGATGCCTGCGTTGAATACTACATTCACGCTCAAATAAATAAACACAATTTCCATGATTATCAGCCAATAATTGAATTTCAATATGTCGGGGGCAGCTAGCATAACGCTCAATAAAAACAGCCCCATTACCGAAAGCAGAAATAGCTTCACTTACAGCCAAATTCATTTGCTCTTCAATCTCATCCTCTTTTTCTACTAAACGCATTCCTTTTCCGCCTCCTCCCGCACTCGCCTTAATTAATAACGGAAATCCAATTTCTTTAGCTATTTTAATCGCGTCTTTTAAATCACTAATAGCACCCTCCGATCCCGGAATCATAGGAACATTATACTTTTTAGCAGTTGCCTTTGCGCTTAATTTATCCCCCATCATATCCATACTCTCGGCACTTGGTCCAATAAATGTAATGCCAGCAGCTTTAACTTTTCGAGCAAAATCTGCATTTTCACTTAAAAATCCATACCCTGGATGAATTCCATCAACTCCTAATTGCTTACTAATTTCAATAATTTTATCTCCTTGCAAATAGGATTGTGAACTTGGAGGGGGACCAATACATACTGCTTCATCAGCATATCTTACAAAAAGAGCATTTCTGTCCGCTTCAGAAAAAATAGCCACAGTCTTTATTCCCATTTCTCTAACACTTCGCATTATTCGCAAGGCTATTTCTCCTCTATTGGCAATTAATATTTTCTTCATAAAACTTTTAAATCATTGTAATCTAAGTTAAAGATAATAATTAGATTGTATAGTTTTAAAATACAGCTTCTCTCTTTTTGAGATTTTATCAAAAGAATAAAAAAATAATTATAATATCTTAATCAATTTCTTTTTACTATTTTCGAGTATTATGTTTTTTGTTTTATCTAAAATTTTAGATTTTCTTTTTTCTCCCTTAGTTTGGGTTTTTATTTTATTAATCTATTCTTTTCTCACTAAAATAGAATCCAAATCTAAAAAATTACGAATTTTTGGATTTACTCTTCTTTATATTTGCTCAAACTCTTTTATTATTGATGAATGCTACAGAGTTTGGGAGCCAGTTAATAATGACTTCGAAATAAAAAAAAATAAAATTGAAGGTGCAATAGTACTTGGTGGAATTGGAGAAGTAGATTTAAGTTTAAATAAAATTAATTTTAGTCGAAGTGCCGATCGTCTTTTTCAAACGTTACCATTATTTCATAAAGGTAGAATTAAACACATTATCTTTACAGGAGGATCGGGTAGCATTGAATTTCCTGAAAAAAAAGAAGCCCTTTATGTAAAAAAATACTTAAAGAGCATCAATTTTCCTGATAGCGCATTAATTGTAGAATCCGAAAGTAAAAACACCTATGAAAATGCTCTATTCACAAAAAAAATAATTGATAGCTTAAATTTAAATGGTTCGTTTATTCTTGTTACATCTGCTATTCATATGCCAAGAGCCATGGCTGTGTTTAAAAAAGTAGGTTTCAAAAACTTAATTCCATTTACTACCAATAAAGTAAGCGGTATCAGACGATACACGTTCGATCATTTATTTATACCAAACTCTTCTGCAATTAGTAATTTAAATTCACTAATTCATGAATGGATTGGTTATATCACATACAAAATTAAAGGATATGCCTGATTTTAATGAAGATTTACTTCAGCTAATCTGGCAAAATAAACTATTTAAACCCATTCCTTTAATTACAAAGTCTGGTATAGAAATTCAAATTTTAAAACCCGGAGATCTTAATAAAGATTCAGGACCAGATTTTTTCAATGCCAAAATTCGAATTGATGATTTAATTTTGGTTGGAAATATTGAAATTCATATTAAAACAAGCGATTGGCTAAAACATAAACATCAAAATGATAAAGCCTATGACAATATTATATTACATGCCGTATATGAGCACGATAAAGAGATTATTCAAAACACAAAGAATCACGTAGAAATTTTAGAATTAAAACCATTAATATCCGAAAAAACAATTGAAACATACCGAAAATTAGTTTTTACAAAAGAAAAATTACCTTGCCATGGTCAACTTAAAACAATTACTAATTTAAAATTTATAAGTTGGATTGATAGAATGGCGATTGAACGTTTAGAAATAAAAACCAAAAGAATTGAGCATATATTTAATTCATATCATCATGATTATACACAAACTTTTTTTACAATATTAATCCGAAACTTTGGATTTAAAGTGAATGCGGTGCCATTTGAATTAATTGCCAAACAATTGCCAGTTCATTGTTTACTTAAGCATGCCGATAATTTATTACAGCTCGAAGCAATACTTTTGGGAATATCAGGACTATTAGATGCGCAATCTAAAAATAAATATATCCAATCTTTACAAAACGAATTTGAATTTTTAAAAAATAAATATAATTTAATTCCTTTAAATCATAGTATTTTTAAATTCTCTAGACTACGCCCAGCTAACTTTCCAACCATTAGACTGATTCAATTAGCTAAATTAATTTATACAAATTCAGATTTATTAATTGCACCGCAAAAATTAAAAACATACAATCAAATTAAAAAGGCGCTCCAAATAAATTTATCTGGATATTGGTTAAACCATTATACTTTAACTGGTGATGCCGTGAATAAAGAACTTGGCTTTGGCAAAGACTCAATAGAAAATATAATCATTAATTCCTTTGCTCCATTTTATTTTTTTTATTCAAAAAAATTATCTAAACCTGAATTTGGGATTTATGCTATAGAATTATTAAACAATTGCTCATTCGAGATAAACTCTAAAACTAAACTATATAGCGATAAAAAAAACATCTTAAAAACCGCTTCTGATAGTCAAGCTCTTATTAATTTATATGATGATTATTGTAGTAAAAAAAAATGTTTGAATTGTGCTATTGCTAGCGAATTATTAAAAAGCTAATAATCCTTATTTCAAAAACCTAATTAACCTTTTTATTTTTTTTTAAAACTATTCGTTTTTTATATCTTTGTATTTATGATAAATAAAATTCGACATTGGTTTGAAAGTAAAGCCTTTGGAGTTTGCGATTGGTTTGGAAATCGGCTAGGCATAAAAAGTAATACAATTAGAATGTATTTTATTTATTTATCTTTTTTTACTTTCGGAAGCCCAATTATTATTTATTTTATGATGGCTTTTATACTAGAACATAAAAAGTATTTTAAACCTTTTTATTTTCGAAAAAGACCAAGCTTTTGGGATATCGATTAAGTATAATTTATATAATTATAAATTTACTTTAAGAAATTATTGTCCAAATTTATAAATCAACTAAATAATATTTAAACAAAAAACCCTAAGTTTATATCTTAGGGTTTTGATTTATAAAAATAAACTAAAAATTAATTTCCAGCGGGTGTTTGTGGCTTTAATTTAATTTCGCCTTTTATTCGGATTTTTTTAGAAGAAAACTTTGAATTAGATGTTACGGTAACATTCTTTTCAAATCGACCTTCCCGTTTAGTATCATACTTCACCTTAATTACGCCACCTTTTCCTGGCAAAATTGGTTCTTGAGGCCAACCTGGCTTACCATCAATAGTTGTTGCAGTACAGCCACATTCTCCAGTAACAGATGTTATTGTTAATGGGGATTTTCCAATATTTGTAAATTTAAATTCACGTAAACCATTGGCATCATAATCTATAGTTCCATAATCTAATAACTCTGTTTCAAATTTAAGATCAGGTGCATTTGGATCTATACTCGGTATTACAGATTCTTGCGCAAAAAATCGAAAGGAAAAACAAAAAGATAATAATACAAATAAAAATATTTTTTTCATAATTATTGTCCTTTCTTTTCAACCGGAGCTCCAGCTGGAGTTGGATTTTGAGGAAATGCCTCATCTACTGGTTTTGGCTCTACCTCACCTTTAATAGTTAAAACCACATTGCCACTTTTAGCATTTGAAGTTACAGTAACAGTTTTATAAATACCTCCTGGACGATTTGTATCATATTTAACTTTTATAACACTATTCTTTCCTGGTAAAATTGGTTCCTTTGGGCATTGAGGAACCGTACAACCACAACTTCCTTGACAATTAGTAATGACTAATGGCTCTTTTCCGTTATTTGTAAACTTAAATTCACACTCTCCATTACCTCCAAAAGGCACTTTGCCATAATCATGAATTAATTTATCCATTTTGATGTCTGCTAAACTTGTGCTAGCAGCAGGCGCATCATGACCATGCCCATCTGTTGAACTATGTGTGTCTTGAGCAATTGTTAAAGCAGAAATTCCTGCTAAAAAACCTAAAGTAAAAATTATTTTTTTCATGACTTTTTTTGTTTTTTTTTATTAATGATAAAATCCTACCATAAAGATATTATAATCACTCGTTTCTTTTGAATAATTTTACGAAATTTAACAAAATATTTTGAATTAACATGGAAATTGGAAAAACTTATAATCCTAGTGAAGCTGAAGCGAAATGGTATCCTTTTTGGATAAAGAATAATTTTTTTAAATCAACACCCGATCATCGTCAACCATATACTATTGTTATGCCACCACCAAATGTAACTGGAGTTTTACATATGGGGCATATGCTTAACTATACTATTCAAGATGTTTTAATTAGACGAGCAAGAATGCTTGGCTTTAATGCTTGCTGGGTTCCTGGGACAGATCATGCCAGTATCGCTACTGAGACAAAAGTGGTTGCTTTACTAAAAGAAAAAGGTATTAATAAAACTGATTTAAGTCGCGAAGAATTTTTAAAACATGCTTGGGGATGGAAAGAAAAATATGGTGGTATTATTTTAGAACAATTAAAAAAATTAGGCGCATCATGTGATTGGGATAGAACCCGCTTTACAATGGATGAAGATTTAAGCGAAGCTGTAATTGACACATTTATAGACTTATATAATAAAGGGCATATTTATCGTGGCGTTAGAATGGTTAACTGGGATCCACAGAGTTTAACAGCCGTTAGTGATGAAGAGGTAATTTACAAAGAAGCTCAAAGTAAATTAGTATATGTAAAATATCAAATAGAAGGGTCTGATGAGTTTATGACAGTGGCAACTACTCGTCCTGAAACCATTATGGGAGATACTGCAATTTGTATAAATCCAACAGATGAGCGTTATTCTCATTTAAAAGGAAAGCAGGTTATTGTTCCAATCGTTAATCGCTTGGTTCCAATTATTTTTGACGAATATGTTGATAAAGAATTTGGAACAGGCACTTTAAAAGTTACTCCTGCACATGATATTAATGACTTTAATTTAGGACAAAAACATAAATTACAAAGTATTGATGTTTTAACTCCAGAAGGAAAAATATCTGAAGCTGCTGGCGCATACATTGGCTTAGATCGTTTTGCATGTCGCAAACAAATAATTAAAGATTTAGAAGAACTAGGATTAGTTTCTAAAATTGAGGATATCAAAAACAAAGTTGGATATAGTGAACGGACTAATGCAGTTATTGAGCCACGTTTAAGTATGCAATGGTTTTTAAAGATGGAAGATATTAGTAAACCAGCTTTAGAAAATGTATTGAATGGTGAAATAAAATTAATTCCTGAAAAGTTTATTAATACCTACAAACACTGGATGGAAAACGTGCACGATTGGTGCATAAGTCGTCAGTTATCTTGGGGGCAACGAATTCCTGCTTGGTATGATGGACAAGGAAATACAGTTGCAGCAAAAACAAAAGAAGAAGCAATTGTTTTACTGAAATCGAAAAACTCAGAACTAAACACTGAAAATGTTAAGCAAGATGAAGATGTTTTAGATACTTGGTTCTCATCCTGGCTATGGCCAATTACTGTATTTGATCCTGCTGTTATTAGAAATGGAAAAGCTAATGCCAATGAAGATTTAAACTATTATTACCCAACTAACGATTTAGTAACTGCGCCAGAAATTTTATTTTTTTGGGTAGCGCGTATGGCAATTGCAGGTTACGAATGGATGCAAGAAAAACCTTTCAGGAATGTGTATTTAACTGGTATAGTAAGGGACAAATTGGGGCGCAAGATGAGTAAAAGTTTAGGTAATTCGCCTGAACCTTTAGACTTGATATTAAAATATGGTGCCGACGGAGTTCGGGTTGGGATGTTATTATGTTCGCCTGCAGGAAATGATTTAATGTTTGATGAAAGCTATTGCGAACAAGGAAGAAATTTTGCTAATAAAATATGGAATGCATTCAGATTAATCAAAGGCTTTGAAGTTGATTTACTTAAATTAAACGATAACGAAATACAACAACCGAATTCATCAAAAACAGCTATTACTTGGTTCGAAAATAAACTAAGCGAACAATTAGAAATTATTAATGTACATTATAATAAGCATCGCATGAGTGATGCCTTAATGGCGACCTATAAATTAGTGTGGGATGATTTTTGCGCCTGGTATTTAGAAGCTATTAAACCTGATTTTGTAGATGGAAAATCTTTACCAATTGATAAAACAACTTTTGATGCCACCATCAACTTCTTAGAATCGTTGTTAAAAATAATTCATCCTTGGATGCCATTTATTACTGAAGAAATTTGGCATTTAATAAAAAACCGAGAAGAAAAAGATTGCATCATTATTGCTGAATGGCCAACTATAAAAAATAATTTTGATAAAAAACAATTAGCAGAATTTGAAATTTCAAAAGAATTAATTACCATGGTAAGAAATGTAAGAGCTCAAAAACTATTATCTCCAAAAGAAAAACTAGATTTGATTGAAAAAACATCAGATAATAATTCTTCTAACTTAAATTCTACAATTATAAAATTAGCAAACCTTAATAGCTATAGTTATTCTAAAAACAAAATAGATGGCGCTTATGGTTTTGTAATTAAAAACTCTGAATTTTATATTCCTTTAACCCATAATTTAAATGCTGATGATGAACTTAAACGTTTAAATAAAGAATTAGATTATTATAAAGGTTTTTTAAAGTCTGTTCTGATCAAATTATCAAACGAAAAATTTGTTTCTAATGCTAAATCAGAAGTTATTTCGGCCGAGCGTAAAAAAGAAAGCGACACATTAAATAAAATTAATTCAATAGAAGAACAAATTAATAGTTTAAAATAACTTGAAATCTAATTTTAAGATTTATTTTTTAATTAAAAAATGTGTTTTTCTGCATGATAAGAGGATCGAACTAAAGGCCCACTTTCAACAAATTTAAAACCCTTATTTAAGGCGTAATCTTTATACTTTTTAAAATCATCCGGATGAACAAATCTATCTACCGGCAAATGTTTAGGCGTTGGCTGAAGATATTGTCCCATCGTAATTACATCACATTTTACAAAGGCTAAATCATCAATGGTTTCGAGAATTTCTTGTTCAGTTTCACCAAGCCCCAACATGATCCCACTTTTTGTTTTAACCCCAGCCTCATCTAATCGCTTTAGAACCTCTATACTTCTATCATATTTTGCTTGAATTCTAACTTGGGCGGTTAATCTTCTCACTGTTTCGATATTATGAGAAACGATATCAGGCTTAACATCAATAATTCGCTGCAAATTATCCCATTTACCTGCAAAATCTGGTATTAAACATTCAAATTTTGTTTCAGGACTTATTGCTCTAATTTCTTTAATGGTTTCTGCCCAAATAATTGAACCTCCATCTTTTAAATCATCGCGGTCAACACTTGTAATCACGCAATGTTTTACATTCATTAATTTAACTGATTCAGCAATTCGTTTGGGCTCATCCCAATCGGCAGGATTAGGCTTTCCAGTAGCAACAGCACAAAAACCACAACTGCGCGTACAAATGTTTCCTAAAATCATAAACGTTGCTGTTCCAACACCCCAGCATTCTCCCATATTTGGGCAATTACCACTTTCACAAATAGTATTTAATTTATGTTTGCTAACAATACCTCTAACTTTAATATAGTTTTCGCCAGTTGGTAATTTTACTCGAAGCCAATCGGGTTTTTTTATTTTTTCTATTTCTTTTATAAGCTCCATATTAAAACCATTTTTTTCCAAACACTAAACCAACATGTAAAGTAAATATTAAATTCTCTGCAGGATTTCTTGCCATAATTGGAAGTGCTTTTGGAAAATAGTCAATCGATATTCCTGTTTCAATAGCTCTTATTAAATTTGTATAAGGAGCGTATTCAAAACTTAAATTAAATTTAGCTGTTAATGCAGGGTATAAAACTATCTCATCCATACCATATAATAATCCTCCACGTCCAATAATAGAATCTATTGTAAATTTTTCTGAGTCAAACTTAACTATTTCAGATTGTTTAATGATTGGTGAAACTGATGGCCTAAAAACTTGAACATAATAAGGTTTTGCAAAAGCAAGTGTTGGTCCAAAAGAAAAACTATATCTCACTTCCACAGCATTAATACTGGCTTTAGAAAAAATTACATTTTGAACACCTAAAGCTCCTCTTAAAAGAAGGATACTATTTATTTTACCGAATACAAAACTATTTTTTGTTTCTGCAGCCCCATCTGAACTTACTTCTTTAAAAGAGTTTAAAGTTTGAATGTCAAATTCATAAAATGATCTTGTTTTAATTGTCTGGTGTTTGCACCTTCGAAAAAGCAAACCAAAGCCTCTTGTGTTTACAAAAGCCTTTATACTTTGGTCATTTCTATATAATACATTTAAATTAGTACCTTCTTCATCGTAAAATTCCGTAGCTGTTTCTTGCGCATTCAATAAAAATGAGCACAATACAAGATAAAGTGAGAAAAAACACTTTTTAAACATTGAAAACAAAATTAATTAATTACGAGGTATTATCCTATTTTTACATAAAAAACAAAATGATTACAAGTACAGTCAAATATATTGGCAAGCTAAGAACTGAATCTGTTCATGAACTTTCTCAATCAATCATTTTCACTGATGCCCCTAAAGATAATCATGGAAAAGGAGAAGCTTTTTCGCCAACTGATTTAGTTGCTACGGCCTTAGCAAGCTGTATGCTTTCGGTGATGGGAATTGTGGCTTTAAAAGAAAATATAACGCCTATTGACGGAACAACTGTAGACGTAACTAAAATAATGAATCAAGAACCAAGAAGAATTGGAGAGATTCATATAAAAATAACATTTCCTTTAAATAACTATTCCGAAAAAGAAAAAATTATGTATGAACGTGCCGCACATACCTGCCCTGTTTCAAAAAGTTTACATCCAGACTTAAAACAAATAGTTGAATTTATTTGGCAAAAAATATAAGGCTTTTTACTTACTTTATATTACAAATGTTTAAAAACATTATTCATAGTATATTTACCAAAGGCATTGTAGCTTTAATTAATTTTTTCATATTAATTATTACTTCTCATTATTTTGGAATTAGTACTCGAGGAGAAATAAGTATTTTTATTTTAAACATTACCATTATTCAACTAATAAATGAAACGTATACTGGCTATAGTTTAGTTTATTTTATACCAAAATTTAATCTTAAAAAAATATTCATTATTGGTATAATTTATACATTAATATTTACCTCATTAAGCAATTTAATAATTGTATTTATTAATAAACAAATAATTGGCTTTGAATGGATGGGATATATAATTTCATTAATCATTATTATTAATTCATTTAACAGTGTTCTTATTTTAGGAAAAGAAAAAGTTAAATTATATAACTTTTTAAATTTCTTACAGCCTTTTTTATTGCTGCTTGGCGTTTTAATTTATATTTTTATTTTAAATGATAATTCAATTAGTGCTTTTGTTTTCCCTTTATTTTTTTCGTTTGCAATTTCATTTGTAATTTCATTTGTTTACGCTCAAAAATTAGTGTTTTTTGATTTAAGCTTTACTAATTATGAATTTAAACCAATCATTATCAATGGAATAATTTGCCAAGCCAGTACACTTATGTTTATTCTTGGAAATCGATACAGCTATTATTTATTACCAAGTACTTCTAAAATTGGATTATATTCAACCGCATCGTCCTTAATTGAATCTATCTTAATAATTTCTAATGGTATCTCCCCTATTCTATTGGCTAGAGTTGCAAATCTAGGCGATACAAAACAAAGCTCAAAAATAACTTTAAGCTTAAGTAAAATCAGCTTAATTATAAGTTCAATTGCAGTTATTATAATTTTTATAATTCCAGAAACACTTTATTTAAAAATACTGGGTAATGAATTTATTGGCATTAAAGAATTGATGATGCTTTATGCGCCAGGCATTTTAATGATTAGTTTTTTCGGAATTATTAGCAATTATTTTTCGGCAATTGGGCAACTAAAAACAGTTTTATTAAGTAATAGCCTCGGATTTTTTTTCACTTTAATTTTAGCTCCACTTTTAATTAAAAAATATGATCTCGCAGGTGCTGCATATACTGCAAATATTACTTATTTGATAATTGCATTATCAATTTTTATACTATTTTTTAAAATTAATAAATTACCAATTAATAACTTATTTTCATTTAAATCAGATTTTATTAATCTGAAAAAGTTACTATTTAATAAATAAAATATTGTTTTCGATTAATTATTTAAACTCCCCAAGTTTTTTTTCGATTAAATAGCTTGGTCTATTTCTTGAGGCTTCTAAACCTCTCCAAACATATTCTCCAATAATGCCAAGAGCAATCATTTGGAATGAAGAAACAAATAATATTACAACCATCATACTAGACCAACCAGTTGAGTCAACAAATCCAAAAACTTTTCCGAAAATAACAATTAAGCCATAAATGAAAGCTAAAATACCCAAAATTAAACCTGATACTGAAATCAATCGAATGGGAAAAAAAGAAAAAGCAACAAAGGAATCGACAAAAGCTTTAATTTTTTTTGATAAAGTATAAGTAGAAGTTCCTAATTCTCTTTTTCGACGAACATATGGAATGCTAACAAATTCATAACCCAACCACATTAATAAGAAAGGGAAAAAAGTGTTTTTTTCATCCATTTTTATAAGAATATCTTTAATTTCAACATCAAATAAATTCATATCGAAGCCTCCATTTGGCAAATTTTTCAAACCAAATTTTTGAACTAATTTATGAGTTGTATTTGAAACAAATTTTTGTAAAAAAGGTTCTTCTCGATTTGTTCGATTGGCTAAAACTAACTTAAATCCTTTTTGCCAGTTTTCATACATTTTTAAAATTAGTTCTGGTGGGTCTTGCAAATCAGCAGATATTACAACATTACAATCACCAGTTGAATACGGTAAGGATGAAAAAACAGCATTTGTACTTCCAAAATTACGAACAAGTTTAATAATTTTTACTTTTTCAGGGTATAAAATTTGAAACTTTACCATTTCATTCCAGGTTCCATCTTTGGATCCATCATCAATTAATAAATATTCAAAGGTAACGTCAGTAGGGAATATTTTTTCATTCTCAATCATGCGATTGGCATAATCAGGAATATTTAATTCGTTAAAGTAACAAGGTGTAATTACCGTTATTTTTGGCATAATTTATTTTGTTGCTACTAACCCAATATTAGCCATTAAATTTTTTGGCATAATTGGCGAAATTTTATTTAGAGCTATTACTAATTCTTTTGAATATCCTAACATCATTGAATTTGGCAAAGTCTTTAGAAAGAAGCCATATGTTTCAATAACTTTTAAACCTGAATCAATTGTATCCTTACTTAATGTCTCAATTGAATAAACTCGCTGATGACCAACCAATTTATCTCTTGCACCTAATGTGTCTAACTCGGGCTGAAGATTCATTAAAACCGCTAACTGGCGATGTAGAGATTCTTTATTAGGAACAATAATAATAATTTTTCCATGTTCAGTTATCCAGTTTTTCATTTCTTTTAAAAGAACTACCGGATCATCAACATGCTCTAACACATGAGTTGCTAAAACACAATCAAATTTTTGAGTTGGCCTATATTCTTCAAACAAAGCACTAGCTACATCAACTTTATCTCCATGTAATTGTTTTGCTTTCTCTAACAAAACATCTGAACCATCTAATATAGTAGGCTTAAAATTTCTTTTAACGAGCTCTTCGGTAAAATTTCCTTCACCATAACCCATTTCTAAAACAGTTTTACAGCCTTTCATATTTTCAAAAACCCAATTATATGTATAAAATTGGCATTCGTCTTCTATAAATTTATCTTTCATCAAATCTTGTTCATGATATTCATGAGCAATTTTATCAAGTTCTTCTTTTGTAACTGCCATAATCAATTATATTTTTGTCCTATTTTTAAACCTTGTATTATCTGATCATTAAAAGAAGTTGAAACAAAACCTGAGGCTGGTCCAATTAATTCAATTCCAGATAATTTAGTTTGCGTTATATTTAACAACCTTTCGAAATTAATCAAATTATTTGAAGTTGGCATATTAACAGCATTTTTTAATGATTTAAATGATACATTTTTTATTTCTAATGAATTATTTAAAATATTATTTTTTAATAAAAAATGATTTAAGTACTCTAATATTTTTTCATTCGTTTCTAATCCAAATTCATTTAAAACGTCTAAATTAAATTCGAAAATAAGCCTAACTTTTTCAGGATTATTTATTTTAGCAGAATACTCTTGATTAGTTATTCTATATAGGGGCCCATTGTCAGAAATATAAAGAGAGGAAAATTGTCTTTTAATGTTGTTAAACTCAGTAGAACAAAAAACAACAGACACTGATGCTTTTTCCATAGTAATATCTGATGTGTCAATATGAGCAACTTGAAGTAAACTTTGTAAATCGTTACACCATATCAACTTATTTGTGTTTACTTTTTTATCTTCAAAATTAAACTCATAGCTATCTGTTTTTATTAAACTTTCTGGCTTTTGAGAAATTATAGTCACATTTGAACTCATTTTTATTTTATGAAAAATAGATTCGGTTATCGCAGAGAAATTACCTTTTTTGGGATAATGAAAAAGGGTTGGGTTTAAATCTACTATTCCATTAATTCCATTTAATAACGTTTCTGGATAATATAAAGGCGTCCATGCTATTCGATGTAATAAAGCGGGACAGTCTTTTGAAGACATATTAAATGTTTTTTTACAAAAAGGCTCTATTAATAAGTCATGAAATGTTTTACCATGGTTTGCCATAGATACATCGAAATAACTAGAATTTAAAAACAATTTCTCATTTAATTTCTTTTGAGAAGCATGCAAAGATTTATCGCCATTTTTAATTATTTCTTCTAATTCTGATTTTATTTTAGAGACTAAGTCGTTAGGTAATTTTTTAAAAATATCTAATGAATTTGCCATAATAATATCTTCTGCAAATACTCCATTTGCAAACACTTCAATTTTATCTACTAAAACTGTTTCAATTTGATCACAAATATATTTTTGTACTAAATCAAAAAATCTAGCCGAATCGTTTCTTCTTGTTGAATCGTAACTTAATAAATCACTATTCTTTTTATGAAAAGTAGTAAATTCAAAAAAATTCATCCCAATATCAAAATTTGTTTCATTTATAGTTATGCCGGCAAAATGAGCTCCCCAATTAGGTGCAGGATTAATTATTGCAATTTTATTTTTTTTTGATAATTCATGTGCACTAACCAATGCAGCCGTATTATTTCCGTATACTATATAATCATAAGTAGTCATAATATCACTTTTTTGTTTTTTTTATATTCACAAAGATTTCCGATCCTAAATTTGGTAAATATCTTTCCATTTTATAAAATCCATTTATAATTTGTTCGGTTATTAAACCGGCATTTATCATGTCTTGCATTTGCTGATGAGTAAATGGTTTAAAAGAGTAAGAACCACTTTCTATAACAGTAAATCCATTATTTTCAACGGTTTGTTTTAAAAGATCAATATTAAAATTCGTATGTTGCTGAAATTGAATATTGCTATCAGACTTTTGAAATTCTGATTTTATTATGCCCATTTCTACTGCCAATAATCGATGAAATGAACTTGCATTTGGAACATTAAAATGAATAATTGTGTCTTCTGAAGCAATATCGTAAAGGGCTTTAAAAAAAACAGACTGCTCAGGAATTTCATGTAATAATGAACTCACTAAAATAAAATTAAATTTTTTATCTTTTATTTGTGGTAAAGAATTTTCTAATAGTTCTTTAATTACTGTTACATTTTTATTTTTTGCTTTATCAATATCTTCTATCGCTTTATTGTAAAACATTTCAGCGGGTTCAATTACAGTTATGCTATCGTATGAACTAAAATCTAAAAAAATTGATTCTAATCCACATCCAACTTCTAAAATATTTTGATGATTATACTTATTTAATAACTCAATCAACTTCATTTTTCTAAACGAAACCTGATATTTTTCGTAAGGTTGATTTGAATATTGTTCTTGATAATCTGATAAGTTTCTATTCATATACTTTTTTATATGTAAGTTTTGGAGAAATAGTAAATCCCAAATTCTCCTTAAAAGTTGCTACACCAAAATTTTGAATGCCTTTTAATGAAGATGTTCCTGCGTCAATTAATTTAAATTGTTTTTGTTGAGCAAAATTATATATGCCATTTGCTAAAAATACAACAGGACTATATTGTTCAAAACCTTGCTTATCTCCCCAATAAAACACATATAAAACATTATTGTTTAATTTGATACAAACACATGCTGCTAAGCACTTTCCGTGTTGAGTAGATTTAAAAAAATAAACACTTTCTTCAAAAACATTATACATTTCTAAAATTTGTTCTAAGGTCATCGAAACTTTATACCCTTTTCCTTCACGATTTTCTTTTATAGTTTGATAAACCTCTTCAATATCTGGTTTAGAAAAAACCTGCTCAAATACAAAATTTTCTCTTTCACATTTATTCAACCGTTTCTTATTATTACGCATCATTTTTTCAACTAATGGCTTACTATCAACTATTAATGAATGATTAATCTCTTGATTGATAATAATAAAACCTTCATTTAAATAAATATTCAATAAAGATGATTCATCATGAATATGATGAGAAAAAGGTCTTGAAATAATTTCAATTTTTTTTGCATTTAAATTTTCAAAGTAGATAAGGATCTCCTTAACACAGTTGTTTTTTATTTTTAAATCTAAATCGTCTTTAAAACTAATGTTACCATAAGTTCCTCGAAAAGGAGACCGATAATAGCCTGGCTCAATTTCAGTAAAATGACAAACACCAATTAATTTATCTTCAAATAATAATGAAAAATATAATGAAGTGCCTGTTTTATATAAGTTATAAAATTCTGGCTGATTGAAAAAATCACACCAATTAGGAATTTCATCTGGAATTAAAGGCTGAACACTTATACTCATTTTGGATAAACCTCTTTGAATTTATCATAATTTCTTATATAATCTTCTTCATTATAAGCAGTGCTTGCGAATACTAATTGAACTGATGAATGAGAATACTGCATAGTATGCCAACAATTTGGAGGAACATACAATCCAATGTTTGGCCTATCTAAAGTATAAATCTGATTTTCTCCATTTGGCAATTCTATATTTACAACTATTCTCCCGGCAACAGCAATTAATACTTGCTCGGTTTTATAATGCGCGTGCCTTCCTCTAACTACTTCTTCGGGTGTATAATAGGTCCAAAATACACGCTCAGCTTTAAAGGGGACATAATTAATTCCTTCATTAACCGAAATGTATCCTATGTCACTAGCCCCAAGCTTTTTAAAATCAATTATATATGGCTTTATCATTTATTTATATTTTATAAAATTAAATAAAAAAAATTAAGAATAAACTAAACTATTATTTTTTAAGCGCTTTTATGGTTTTTTATAAAATCAAATCGATTCTTAATTTTGCTTTTTAACCGTTTTTAAATTTAATAAATTCATCGAATTATTTCCTAAACCCTTTATTTTATTACTAACTAACCTGACTACCTCATCATAATATAATGGAATAATTACCGCATCATCTATTATTAATTGATCCATTTTTTGATACAAATTTATTTTTTTTAATTCATCATTCTCCTTTAACGCAATTTCATACAAACTATCAAATCTCTCATTATGATAATGAAAAAAATTAACCCCTTGAGGTGAGAAATTTTTACTATAAAATAAACTCATAAAGTTTTCTTCATCAGCATAATCACTATACCAAGATTTTTTAAATAAATTATACTCAGAATTATTTACGGCCTGCCTTAATACTGACGACTTTTCTATACTTATTTGAATCCGAATATTATTCTCAGCTAATTGCGATTGTATAAACTCAGCCTGCTCCTTATAAACATCTGTGGTATGCATCACTAATTCTGGCAAACCTACTCCATCCTTATATCCCGCTTCAGCAAGTAATTTCTGAACCATTTCTGGATTATAATCATATCCCTTTACCAAATTTGGATTATAACTTTTTAATCCTTTGGGAATAAATCCGGCATGTGCGGCTTCTCCAATATTATTTCTTAAATACTTGACTAATTTATTACGATCAAATGCATAATTAATAGCTTTTCGAATTGCTTTTAATTTTAAGGGTGAATTTATAACTATAGGGTTTTTTTCATCTACCAATATTCCAATATAATCTGTTTTCAAAAAAGTTTGTTTTTGAAGGTAAAATTTCTTCTTATATAATTCTCTTAGTTCACCTTGTTTATCCAAAACTTCATTAGTATTAAATGCATCGGCTCCACTCAACATATCAAACTTTCCATTCAATAATTCCATAAAAGATGTTTCTCGATCTTTTATAAATGATACTGTTAAAGCATCCAAATATGGTAAACGATTTTGATTAGAATCACGCTCAAAATAATTTTGATTTTTTAGTAATATTAGTTTTGTCCCTTCATCCCAAGCCTTAAAAGTAAAAGCTCCTGTACCAACAGGATTTTTTCTAAAATCTTGAGCATACATCTCAATCGCTTCGCGCGGAATCACACTAAAAAATTTCATCGTCAAAATACTTAAAAAAGAACTAAATGGTTTTTTTAAATAAATTTTTAGTAGGGTATCATTTATTGCGATAAATCCTTTATAACTTGATTTTTCACTTCGATCAATAACTTCCAATAAGCTAATAGCACTGCTCACTTTACTGTCGAATAACCTTTCAAAACTAAATACAAAATCTTTGGCTATTACTTTTCTGCCTTTACCTTTTTCGAAACATAAATTATCATGAAAATAAACATCATTTCTTAAGTAAAAACTATATTCTAAACCATCTTCACTTAAACTATAACTTTTAGCAATACATGGTCTAATAACCATGCTGTCATCTAATTGAACCAATCCATTAAATATCTGATTAACTGGCCATATGTTTTCGAAATTACTTGCCGCGGCTGGGTCTAAAGACGATAACCCATTCATTTCATTATAATTAAAAATGGTGCGGTCATCCTTAATTTTGTCGTCGTTGTTACACGAAAACAAAAAGAAAAATAAGATTGAAACTAACCAAAATCTTATAGTAATCATATTACAAATATGCAACTACTTAAAACTTAAAATACCGAAAATGAAATCAATTATACACAAAAAGATGTGAGGTATTTATGGACTAACGCCTTCTTTTTCTGTTACTTTATCTACTGGGTCAAAATTAAAACTTAAAGTTATTCGCCAAGTATTCTGTAAGGGATTTTGTAAACTTGTTGGGATTAAATATGACCCATCAATATTTATAACCTTAAACTTAAACCCTATTCCCATTGTAAAAAATTGTCGGCTTCCTTTTGTAATTGATTCATGGAAATAACCAGCTCTTACAAAAAAAGTTTTATCGTAGGCATACTCTAATCCTGAGGAAACATTTATTTCTTTCATTTCCTCCGAAAATCCTCCCGGAGCATCATTAAACGATTGCAAAATAGCTGTAGCAACTCCAACGTTTGGATCTTTTCCTAAAGCGATTTTTTGTTTTCCTGTAATTGGGTCAATCACAATTTCTTTTTGCCCTGAAGATGTAATGGTGGTTTGGTAAATTGGGGGTGTAGGAACTAATAATTTATTAAAATCTAAATAAACTCCAAAACTATTATAATCATCAATGTCTGTTTTCAATCCACCGCCTAATCTAATATTCATCGGAATAAAGTTTTGATCATTTGAATATTTTATTTTAGCCCCAACATTAGTTATAGCTAATCCTAAGGTTGCCACTGCTTTTTTATCTGATAAATTAAATTTTTCACTTTTAAAAAACATACTTAAATCTACAGCAAAAGTACTTGCAGACGCCCCAGAACCTCCATTAAATGGCACTTTACTTATGCCGGAATTTATAAATCGAGAAGCTACACCCAATGCAAAATATTTTGATAACTTTTGAGTAAAAGCAAAATCAAGAGCAAATTCATTCGGTCTAAAATCACTCGTTTTTTGTCCAGAACTATTAGTTAATTCAATGTTTCCTAAACTAAAATAACGCAATGATCCTCCAATAGTTTGTTTTGTATTTAATTTAATGTATCCTGCCAAATAAGACATGTTAATGTCCGGAACTAATAACCTTAACCAAGGGGTAACTGTAAAGCCAAGCCCAAACTTCTTATCAGAAAAAGCCAATTTACTGCCATTCCAATGTATAGAATTTATATCTGGGTCAGTGGCTACTCCTACATCGCCCATAGCACCTTGTTTACTATCTGGACTGATCATTAAAAATGGAACAGCAGTAGTAATTGGGTTTATTGTACCCGAAAATCCACTTAATTGACCTGAATTAATTGATTGTGAATGCAAAAAATTAAAACTTGATCCTAAAATGATAACTCCAATTACAAAATATCTTTTCATTGACATCTAACTAATAAACATAAGTTTAAAAAAATTATAACGGCAAATTTACTAATTTAGTATCACTAATTTTTCAATTTTCTCGACTTTTTGATTTTCAGAATCTGAAATAGATAATTTATATAAATAAACTCCTCGTCCTAACTTATCATTAAAATCATCCTTTCCATCCCATTCTATTCCTTCATTTTTAAACCCCTGACAAGTCACTTGTTCTTGAATAGTTTTTACTAACTTTCCTGTAATAGTATATATCTGAATTACCAATTTTAATGGATTGCATGCCTGATTATGCTCAAACATAAATGTGGTATGGTTGGTAAACGGATTAGGATAATTTAACACATGATCTAAGGCTAGTTTAGCACTTTTTGCAACTACAAAATCAGTATAAACTGTATTAGAATTATTCTGAATATCCCATACTTTTAAACTTAGCCGATGGTTGCCTTCACTTAAATCTGAAAATGGATATTTTACTCTTCCTATTTGATATGAATTTAAATTAGCTTCATAGTAGTCGTTTAATATAATTGGCTTATTTCCAGCCTCATCTAATACCAATGATAAATCATGCCCAATTCCACTTCCTAATGTATTTACGCCACTCGAATCAGAAATTTCTGCATATAAAATCGGTTTTTCATTAGTAATACTCCCATTTATAAAGCTTTTATCATTTAAATATAAATTCACTTTTGGCCCCTCTGTATCAATCACAATGTTCTTAGAATCTCCTCCAACCACAACTTTATTATAATATCCACTTGCATCAATTAATCCATTGGTGGCATAGTAACTAATTCTTCCTGGTCCAGTAGCAAAACTAATATCCTTAGGTACTAAAAATGTAAAACTAAATTCTCCATTAACTACTTGAGATTTTCCACGATATAAAATGTTTTTTTGCAATTTAAATTTGAATGGATTGCCTATCACACTATCATACGATGATGGATTATTTAATAAACAAATTACATTTTGTTCCTTATCAAAAACAGTTGAATAAATTATCCCGTTAAAATTATTTATTTTTATACCAGCTGTATCCGAAATATATCCTGAAAAAGTGACTTTTTCTAATGCCGACAAGGTATCTGAACTACTATTGCTAACAAGAACTTGATTTATTTTTGAAGTAATTACTTTTTGTTCTGGATATGCTAAAGGCATAGCCGGGTCGCCCAGTAAATGAAAATTAGCGTATTGAACATTTTGAGCTAAATCATTTTTAGTCTGCTTAACCACATCTCCCATAGTTGGATATTTTCCCTTAGCTGTTTTTTTAAATAATTTATCTAATACTTTTTTATTTAAATTTTCGTTAAAATTTGAATAAGCAACTCTACAAGTTGTTAATAGCGCAATTGCACCACCATTTGGATTTAATAAACATAATTCTCCAGCAGATGTCCTTGCAGGATCATCATATCGACTAAATTCACAAGTAGCTGTAATAAATAATGGCAACTTATTAAAATTATCAAAAGCATTAATAGTTGTCAAATCTAAAATCCTTTCTTCTGTCAATCCTACTTCTCCTCCATGACCTGTGTAATTAAAAATCAAAACTCCTTTTTTTATTCGTTTAACTAAATCTTGAGCCGCATCAGGATATCGATATCCTCCAGGAGTACTATATCTTTGATAAGAATCTAAATTTATTTGGTCCGAATTATAATTAGTTGCCGATTGTTTAACTTGCATCGCTAATCCATTTGAACTTATCATATGAGTAGATTGATCTCCGTCATCGGCTAAAAACAACAAATTATTTCTCCAATCTCCCATCGGACTGTCTCCTGATATATTACAATTTTGAGAATTGTTTGAGTTTATTTGAAAATTTAAATCTTTCTTATAATAATTTTCTATTTTTTGAATTACAGCGTTTACCTCATTGACTGTTCGGCAAGGGAATCTTCCTACCCCAATATCTATTGCACCATATCCTTCAGCATTTTCTCCTTCCAAATTATCCATTAAACCATAAAAATCATCAGTTGCTGTGCTTTGAGTAGAAGAAAGTGAATTTATAGATTGATAAGTTGGCACGAAATTACTATTATTTAGTAACCCTCGCGACCGATTATTATAAGATCCATCACCTATTAAAAGTAAATACTTTACCTTTTTATCATCAGTAGAATTTCTAGAATATAACATCCTAACAAAATCTCTAATAGCAGAAACATCTTGCCTGCCACTACTAAATTCATTATATATTTGATCTGTTGTGGCAACGGCAAAGGTTAAACCTTCCTTTTGCTGATGCAATAAAGCAATTCGCTTAGCTTGATTTAAAAATAATGGATGAGCTACAACCACATAATCCGCTTGCTGTATAGCATGCAAATTCTGATTTGAAATTTTTGAAACAAAAACTGCCGAAAAATAATCGTTAGCTGGAGCAACGCAAAATTCGTTAAGAGTATCGGCCATTGCTCTAAAAGAAATTAAATTTCCATCCGTATTGTAAGGTTGAATAATTGGCTTTAATGGATCGCTCACATTCCACAATTGAATTGCATTTCCACTTGTATTAGTTAAAAAATAATCGCAAACTTTATTTATTCCAATGCTTCTAGTATCTCTAAAATTAAACTGCTTGGCATTAATAATTAATTTTCTTCTGGCATTTATTGTCAATCTGTCTAACCAACCTATTCCTTTGTATGTTATTTTACTTACTGTTAAATTTATATTATCACTTCTAGGATTTAATCCCTTTTTATATTTTAAGGTTTGTGATGCATGATCAGCCAAATAATATGCTGTGTTAATTGCCGAGGTTGTTAAATTGAAATTGACCCCACCTCCACTAACTATAAATTGCGTAGTATCATTATTTAATCCTGCAATAGAAGCTTCAATATAATTTGTATCGTTGACAACAAAATCTCCATCATTCCAATTAAATGTGTAGGAATTAACTATATCAAAAAATTCGCCTAACCAATATCTTCCACTCTTAGCCAAATTAACTAAATCTAATTCATGGGTATTGAAATAATCATAACTATTCGAAATAACATTAGATGGTGTTGTTACTGATGACTGAGTATTTGCCCTCTTTCTAGATGATACCTCCGAATTTAAAGTGATGAAATAGAAGCTAGTGTCGCTATATAAATTTTTAATTGGTTTAAACTTTAATCCTGTTACTGAATTGTTTTTTTTCCAATCGTTCGGTCCTGTGGCATAAAACAAAACATAATCAGAATTATCAAATTTACCATCATCTTCACCAAAAACTAAAATAGAATTTTCAATCAAATCATCCTGTCTAAAAGCAGCATTTTTTTCGGGCAACATTTTACCTCCATTGCCATAAATTCTAATTTTTTTTGGGTCTAAATTAGTTGTGTTGATCCCAATATTAGTTAGAAAATCTTTATTAATTTTATAAATGCCAGTTTGTGTTACTGCAATTTTATACCAGTCACCATTTGACAAAACAGATGAGTTTGAAAAGGTTGCTCCATTTTTGTTTAATGATAAATTTGGAACAGATTGCCATTGTATTTCATAATCAATTAGTTCTTCTACCTGGCCAGAGCTATTCAATCTAAGAGGATAAAGTAAAAATTGATTTAAATTTTCTAACCTTGCGAAACCTGGTTTTGAAATAAATTCAAAATTAGACGTTAAGTACGTTCCCAAAACTTTTTTTAAACTTGATGAAGTAGCCCCAGAAAGTAGTATGGTTTTTTTTAAAATCAATTTAGGAATTAAATTTTCATTCAAGTTTGATGGCTTTGAAACAATAAAAAATGGGAAATTATTTCTCAATACGTCATAACTTGCATTTTTCATCTGAAATTTAAGAAAAACCGTATCGGTTAAGTCTATTTTAATTATATTGGATTTGAACTCAGTTGAAAAATTTGATTGAGAATTGAGCTTACCAATATATAATAATAAAAACCCTAAAAAAAAATTAGAAAAATTCTTAAAAAACAGCATACAAACTTTACAAATAATAAAAACTAACAACAAAGTAACGATTTGTATCTTAATTTATTGTTATTTCTTTGTTTTTAAAAATCTATTAATTATATTTGTAAAAATAGAATTGTCAAAACTAAGTCTAAACGATGAGAATTCCTGTTATATTTAAAGTGTTATTCTTTACTTTTATTTTTATTGAAATAAAAGCTCAAGATCCACAGTTTACTCAATTTTATGCTAATCCATTATATTTAAATCCAGCTTTTGCTGGTTCTGCTCGCTGTCCGAGAATAAGCATGAACTATCGAAATCAATGGCCAAGTCTATCTGGGCGTTATGTAACTTATTCCGCCTCTTACGACATGCATGTTGATGCTTTTGGAGGAGGAATTGGAGCAATTATTACTACAGATGACCAAGCTATCAATACTCTTAAAACAACAAATGCGAGCTTATTATACTCCTACTTAGCTCCAATTACAAGAGATTTTTCTTTAAAATTTGGTTTGCAAGCCACTTATTTTCAAAAAAGTATTGATACAAAAGGATTAACTTTTGGTGATATGATTGATGCTAGAAGAGGTTTTGTATGGAATACTGCTGAAAATATTCCAACAGCAAAAAAAACAAATGTAGATTTTTCAGCCGGATTACTTGGATATAGTAAAAATTATTTTTTTGGTACTGCTGTTCATCATATTAATCAGCCTGATGAAGGACTTGTCGGACCATCCAAATTACCAACAAAATTAACAATTCATGGTGGTGCAATAATTCCCCTTGAAAAAGATGGAGAAAGTTCTTTATCGCCCAATATCTTATTTCAATCGCAGCAATCTTTTACACAAGTTAATATTGGTTTATATTACAAAAAAAGTGGATTTGTTGCAGGATTATGGTACAGATATGGTGATGCCTTTATAGCTTTATTAGGAATTCAAAATAATAATTTTAAATTTGGTTATAGTTACGATATAACAACTTCGGGCCTTTCTGGAAATACAGCCGGTTCTCACGAAATTTCAATTCAAATTCAATTTGAATGCGGTACACATACAAAACATTATAATACAGCTAATTGTCCATCTTTTTAACTATATTTGTAACCTTATTTGATTTATTACGTTATACCTTTAATTTATTGATAATTATTATGAATTTAAAATGGATAAAAAACCAAAAATCAATGGCCTTTGTTTTAGCGGCTGTTTTGGTTTCATGCTCGCAAGAACGTTCTCCAATAACAGGATGGGCTTATAACCAACCGGAAAATGGTGGATTTGAAAAACCGCCTTATGAAGAACAAGAAACAGGACCAGGATTGGTTCTTATTGAAGGAGGGTCCTTTTCAATGGGTCGTACAGAAAATGATGTTACTTATGAATGGAATAACCTGGCTCGAAAAGTAACAATGTCTTCCTTTTATATGGACGAAACTGAGGTTAGTAATTTATCATTTATTGAATATTTATATTGGACAAGCAAAGTTTTTGGTCCTACATTTCCAGATATATATTATAAAGCTCTCCCTGACACCCTAGTTTGGAGAGAGAAATTAGCATATAACGAGCCTTTTGTAGAGAATTATTTACGTCACCCTGCTTATCGAGATTACCCTGTTGTTGGAGTTAATTGGTTGCAAGCTAACGACTTTTGCGCTTGGAGAACCGATCGAGTAAATGAATTTATACTAATTAGAGAGGGCTTACTTGAACACAGCCAATCTCCAACTGATCAAGATTATTTTAGTACAGAAGCTTATCTTTCTGGAAAATGGCAAGGGCAACTTAAAACAAAATTACCGGCTTATGATGGTCAAAACCCTGAACGTGATGTGAAAATGGAAGATGGTATTTTTTTACCTAAATATCGTTTACCAACAGAAGCTGAATGGGAATATGCTGCCTATGGTTTAATTGGCAATACTATTGGTGAACGTATTACCGATAGAAGAATTTATCCTTGGAATGGACACGGTGTTCGTAATGCAAGTGAAAAGCAATTAGGACAAATAAATGCCAATTTCGTTCGTGGAGCTGGAGATTATATGGGAATTGCTGGAGCTTTAAATGATAATGCCGACGTTACAGCTCCAGTTTATAGCTATTGGCCAAACGACTATGGCCTTTATAATATGGCAGGCAACGTTTCTGAGTGGGTTATGGACGTTTATCGCCCCAACACTTTGCAAGATGCAGACGAATTTAGACCTTTCCGTGGTAATGTATTTAATACTCAAAAACGAGATACTACAACTTTAATTGGTGGTCTTGGAGGTGAAATTTTAACCAATGTGGATGGGCCGGTATATCAAAAATTTAAACACAAATTATATAAACAAGAAGCCAATGGTAAGGTAAATGATGAACCAGTTGAAGTGGAAGACAGTGTTTTAACCGTTTTAACTAAAAGTGCTGATAATAATAATAATAATGCTACTCCCGAAGGTAAATCAGATATTCCTGGTCGCGTGCAATGGAGAGAAGTTTCAAGTGCCGTATCTACCGATAATTTAGATGAACGCAGAAATTACAAAATGGCAGATTATATTAATTATTTAGATGGCGATGTTAATTCAAGTATAATGTTTTCTCAAGGAGAAGAGGCATACACTCTTGGTGCTGAGAAAATTATGTACGAATATGCTAAAACTTCATTAATAAACGACAAATCCAGAGTATATAAAGGTGGTAGCTGGAAAGACCGCGCCTACTTTTTAAGTCCTGGTGTTAGAAGATATTTAGATCAACGCCAAGCTAGTTCATGGCTAGGTTTCAGATGTGCTATGACTCGTGTAGGAAGCCCAAAAGGTTTAGGTGGTAAATAATAAACTTGTTAATAACTATACAAAACCCTTGAGTATTTTACTTAAGGGTTTTTTTATTTTGTATCATGCATAATTTTATTTCTATTACAAACTTATATTCTCTTTTTTTAAAAACGAATCAATCTATTTGTACCGATACTAGAAATTTAATTCCAAATTCAATATTTTTTGCACTAAAAGGAACTAATTTTGATGCAAATGAATTTGCTGAAAATGCTATTAATTTAGGTTGTGCTTATTCGATTGTTGACAATCCAAATTATTTAAATCATCCAAATATCTTTTTAGTAGAAAATGTGCTAATAGCACTACAAGAATTAGCAAATTATCATCGAAAACAATTAACAATTCCTGTTTTAGCAATCACAGGAAGTAATGGAAAAACAACAAGCAAAGAACTTATCTATTGTGTTTTATCTAAAAAATATAAAACACATGCTACATTTGGAAATTTAAATAATCATATTGGCGTTCCGTTAACCCTTCTTGGCATAAATAATACGCACCAATTTGCTATAATAGAAATGGGAGCAAATCATCAAGGAGAGATTGAACTTTTATGCAAAATAGCTGAACCAAGCTTTGGCCTCATTACCAATATAGGCAAAGCTCATTTAGAAGGGTTTGGTGGAATTGAAGGGGTAAAAAAAGGCAAAAGCGAATTGTATAAATACATAAAATCCAAAAATGGAAAAATATTTATCAATGGCGATGATCCTGTTCTAATCTCCTTAGCAATTGATATAGAAAAAATAAGTTACGGCTTAAAACAAACAAATAACATAATTGGCATTAATAATACCAAATCTGAAATGGTAAGTCTAACATTTAGGTCAGAAATTGAAAAAAATGAAAAGAATCAAACCACAGCAATAAACACAAATATCATAGGAACATACAATTTTATTAATTGTTTGGCAGCTGTTTGCGTAGGAAAGCACTTTATGATTAATGATGAGTTAATTAAACAAGCTTTAGAAAATTATTTTCCAAACAATAATCGATCACAATTAATTAAAACCCAAAATAATACCATCATATTAGATGCCTATAATGCAAATCCCAACAGCATAAAAGTAGCTCTCGAAAACTTTAGTCAATATAAAAACCAAAACCATTTAATTCTATTGGGAGACATGTTTGAGTTAGGAATATATAGTAAAGATGAGCATCAAAAAGTTTTAAACTTATTAAATGAATTAAATTTTTCTGAAGCAATTTTAGTTGGTGAAGAGTTTTACAAATTAGATGTCGGTCCTTTTATTAAATTCAAAACAACTAATGAATGTAAAGATTATTTGATAAATAATAAAAAATCTGATTATATTGTTCTAATCAAAGGATCAAGAGGCATGAGAATGGAAACGCTGCAAGAAATTTTATAAAAATGAACTACTTTAAAAAAAATAAATTAATCAGTTTTATTTTAATTGCAATGATTTTAGGCCTTTTAATTGGCTTTGGCATAAATAAATACATTACTAATAATAAATTTGTTTATGATAAATCAAAATTAGAATCAATCTCCAATCTTGTAATAAAAAAAGAAGCCGAGAAATCTATTAAAACATATGAAGAAAAATTATTTAAAGCTCAAAAAAAAGAGGTCGCTTCATACTTTTCTATATTAAGCGATATTTTTTTGCATTTAATTAAAATGATAATAGCTCCATTAGTTCTTGCTGTTTTGGTTATTGGGGTTGCAAAAGTTGGAGATTTTAAAAGTGTTGGGCGAATAGGACTTAAAACATTAATATACTTTACAAGCGCAACAATAATAGCCTTAGCTCTAGGATTAGTTATTGTAAATATTTTTGAACCTGGCAAAGTTATGCATCTTGATTTACCAGATAATAAAATTGAAACTGGAATACAAAACAATTCTCAAACATCTAAAAATTTTATTGATCATGTTATACCCGAAAGTCTTATTAGATCGATGGCAGCTAACGACATATTACCAATTGTTGTTTTTGCTTTATTTTTTGGTGTAGCTGCATCAGGCGTTGGAGAGCATGGCAAACCAATTATTAAAGCCTTCGAAAGTTTAAGTCATGTGATGTTTAAAGTAACTAATTTCGTTATGAACTTTGCGCCTATTGGAGTATTTGGTGCCATTACAGCCGTTGTTATTCAGCAAGGATTAGATGTTTTAGGAGGGTATTTATATTTAATCCTCTGTTTTTTTGGAGGACTATTTATTTTTGTTTTTGTTATTCTTTTAATTATTTGTTATGCCTTTAAAATAAATTACATAAAATTATTGAAAGACATTAAAGAACCTATTTTATTAGCATTTAGCACCGCAAGCAGCGAAAGTGCAATGCCAAAAACTATTGAAGCATTGGAAAAACATGGAATAAGTAATCGAATTGTGAGTTTTGTGTTGCCTTTAGGTTATTCTTTTAATTTAGACGGAAGCATTATGTATATGACATTTGCCACCGTATTTATTGCTCAAAGTTATGGTATAGATATTAGTATGGCTGATCAGATAAAAATGATGTTAATTTTACTTATTACCAGTAAAGGCATGGCTGGTGTGCCAAGAGCCTCCTTGGTTGTTATAGCTGGAATGTTGACTATGTTTAAAATTCCAGCCGAGGGCCTGCTTCTTTTACTTGCAGTTGACCAATTGTTAGATATGGGAAGAAGCGCTACAAATGTTGTTGGAAATGCTGTAGCAAGTGCAGTAGTGGCTAGATTAGAAGGTGAAAAATTCTAATAAGCTTGTAATCTTATAGCTTAAATACTTTCTTTTTTTTACACTTAAATAAATGCTAAATTTACGCCTTTAATACTAAAAAATTGTGGATAAGAATTCGTTAATAGGTTTAGGCATTATTGCCATTATAATGGGCGGTTGGTTATATATGAGTGGCCCCTCTAAAGAACAGATTGCTCGTAACAATAAAATTAAAGATTCAATAAGCTTAGTTCAAAAAAAACTTGAAATTATTGAAGCCACAAAAATTGCGGCAGCTGAATCTCAAAAAGATTCTGTTAAATCCACTCCCAATATTGTAATTTCTGATTCTGCAAAAAAAAATGAAATTGTAAGTCGTTACAAAGACTTTTCTGTTTCTGTAAATGGAACTTTAGAAAACTTTTGCATCGAAAATGAAAATGTAAAAGTTATCATTTCAAATAAAGGCGCACAAGTTGAACAAGTTGATTTAAAAAAATATCACCGTTCAGGAAAATCAGAAAACTTAACTTTATTTGATAAAGATTCTAGCCGTTTTGCTTTAAAATTAAATGCATATAACCAATCAAGTATATTTTTTACAGATGAATTTTATTTTAAAGTAGTAAAAAAAACTGCGTCAAGTATTGTTCTTAAACTAGAAACCTCTATACCTGGAAGCTACATAGAATTCTCTTATTCTATTAAACCAGATAAATATATTGTTGATTCAGAAATACGTTTTGTAGGAATGCAAAATATTATTTCAAATACTGAAGATCAACTTCAAATAACTTGGAGTATGCTATACCCCAGTCAAGAAAAATATATTATTAAAGAAAAAGAGGCTGCTACAATATATTACAAACAAGAGCTTAATGATCCGGACTACATAAATCCAATGAACGATGAAGAAAAAGAATTAAGCGATGCAGATATAAAATGGATTAGCTTTAAACAACAATTTTTTAACTCAACTATTATTGCCGATCGAGTTTTTATAAAAAGTGGAAGTTTTATTAAGCTAGCTCAACGCACAAATTCTGAAAACTATGTTAAATCTGTAAATAGTGAGTTAGGGATTCCTTTTAATCATAGCCCTAACGAAAAATTTTCTTATAAATTTTACTTTGGTCCCAACGATTACAATACATTAAAAGCCTGTGGTAACGAAATGGATAAAATTGTTCCGACTGGCTGGAGTGTGTTTAGTTATATTAATAAATGGTTAGTTATTCCTTTATTTAATTGGTTTGGTTATTTAAATATGGGTTTAGTAATTTTAATTCTCACGGTTATTTTAAAAATTGTTTTATTACCAATTGCTTATAAAACATATATGAGTGGGGCAAAAATGAGAGTTTTAAAGCCTGAAACAGATGCCTTAACTGCAAAATTTGAAAAAAATCCTGACCCGATGAAAAAACAACAAGAGCAAATGGCTCTTTATCGAAAAGCAGGGGCTAATCCGCTTTCGGGATGTTTACCATTATTACTTCAGTTTCCGATATTAATTGCACTTTTTGCTTTTATTCCTGCTTCTATAGAATTACGTCAAAAGGGTTTTTTATGGGCAGACGATTTAAGCACCTACGATACCATTTTAAATTTTGGAAATCTACCATTTATTAGTTGGGCATATGGAGACCACGTAAGTTTATTTGCATTATTGATGTTTGTAAGTACAATTATTTATACCTATTTGAATAGTAGTATGATGCCTCAACAAGGAAGTACACAAATGCCTGGTATGAAATTTATGATGTATTTTATGCCTGTAATCTTTTTAGCAGTGATGAATAAATATGCTGCTGGATTAAGTTGGTATTACTTTTTGGCTAATATGTTTACTTTTTTACAAAATTTTATTATTAAAAAAATTGTTAGCGATGCTAAAATTAGATTACAAATAGAAGACAATATGAAAAAACCAGTAAAGGTTTCTAATTTTCAAAAAAGATTACAAGAGATGGCAAAACAGAGGCAGCAGCTTCCTGCTAAGAAAAAATAATTAATTATTTATTTTTTTATTATACCATTCTTCTATTTCATATTGATTTAATTCTAGATAGTCTACTTTTCTAAGTACGATTCCGTTATTTAAATAGTAAATTCTTGGTAAACGAAAAGAAGCTAATTTTACAAATGTTTTTCCTAAACAAAAGCTATATGGTATATTATCAGCTTTTGTTTCTTCAATAAAATTAGAATAGTCAGATTTTTGACCATTTAAAATAAAGTAAATTGATATCTGTGGATTATTCTTTTTAATTAATCTGAATTTTTTAGCGGCAATTTTACAATGAGGGCATTTTAAGCTAAGAAAAGCAACTACATGGTTTCCTTTTCTTATATCAACTTTCGGAATCTCTACTTTTGAAGAATCTTCTGGCTGAAATAATAAATTTAATGCTAATGGATAGTTTACTTTTTCATCTAAATTATTAGAGGTATAATTATAATCAATAGGGTTAATAATAAAAGGAGTTAAAATTAATGTAACTCCAACAAAACTTAGTAGCAAAGAATTATATTTTATTTTCCAACCTTCGTAAATAAAATATACTATAAATAATAATCCAAACATTATCGCATTTTTAATAATTGCCTGAAGAGGTGTCATTTTTAAATGCTCACCAAAACAACCACAATTTCCATTATTACCACTAACAAAAATTTGAATAATGAGATAAATAGTGAAAAACGAAAGAAGAATAATCGTAATCGGAATAGTTATTTTTTTAAGTTGATAATTTAAAATTAACAAACATCCTACAAAAAACTCTAATCCTAAAAATAATCTTGCTATAAATGGAGCAGTATACCAATTAGCAATTCCAAGTTCAACAAATGTAAATTCAAAAGTCTCAATTACAGGAAATAATTTAGTATAACCTGAGTAAATAAAAATTGAACCTACAATAATTGAAAGTGTAATTGCAATTATGCGTTTTAACATCTTCATTTTTGTTTATTAAGCAAATCTAAAAAAATCTAATTGATATAAAATCACAAAAAAACCCTTTATAAATTTAATTTATAAAGGGTTTAAATTATTAAAAAAAAATTATTTTACTTCTTCAAAATCAACATCTGTTACATTATCTGTATTAGCAGAATTTGGTTTTTGCTCGGCATTATTTTGAGCAGCATCCTCTTGATTAGGTTTTTCTTGATTGGCTTTATACATATCTTCGCTAGCCGCTGTCCATGCTGCATTAATTGCAGCTAAAGCAGAGTCAATTTTTGAAATTTCTTTAGAAGCGTGAGCAGCTTTTAATTCAGTTAATGCATTTTCAATAACTACTTTTTTTTCTGCAGGTATTTTATCACCGTATTCTTTTAATTGTTTTTCTGTTTGAAAAACCATAGTATCTGCTTCATTTAATTTTTCTACTTCTTCTTTAGCTTTTTTATCAGCATCCGCATTCATTTCAGCCTCACGTTTCATGCGATCAATTTCTTCTTTGCTCAAACCGCTTTTTGCTTCAATGCGAATGTTATGCGATTTACCAGTCGCTTTATCTTTTGCACTTACATTTAATATACCATTAGCATCAATATCTAAAGTAACTTCAATTTGAGGCACACCTCTTTGTGCAGGAGGAATTCCATCTAAATTAAATTCGCCTAACTTTCTATTATCTTTTGCCATTGGTCGCTCACCTTGATAAACAACAATTTGAACAGAAGGCTGATTATCGGCAGCGGTACTAAAATCTTGTGATTTTTTTGTTGGAATAGTTGTATTTGATTCTATTAATTTGGTGAATACCCCACCCATTGTTTCAATACCTAAAGATAAAGGCGTAACATCTAATAACAATACATCTTTTACATCGCCAGATAATACGCCTCCCTGAATTGCGGCACCTAAGGCTACAACTTCATCTGGATTCACGCTTTTATTTGGTGCTTTACCGAAAAATTTTTCAACTGCTGCTTGAATGGCTGGAATTCTTGTTGATCCGCCAACTAAAATAATTTCATCAATATCAGAAGTTGATAAACCTGCGTTTTTTAAAGCAGATTTACAGGGTTCGATTGTACGTTTAATCAAACTATCTGATAATTGTTCGAATTTAGCACGAGTAAGGGTTTTAACTAAGTGCTTTGGTATACCATTTACAGGCATTATATACGGTAAATTGATTTCGGTACTAGTAGAATTAGATAATTCAACTTTTGCTTTTTCGGCTCCTTCCTTTAATCGTTGCAAAGACATTGGGTCGTGACGCAAATCTAAACCTTCTTCTTTTTTAAATTCATCGGCTAACCAATCAATAATTACCTGATCAAAATCATCTCCTCCTAAATGAGTATCTCCATCGGTACTTTTAACTTCAAATACGCCATCGCCTAGTTCAAGAACAGAAACGTCGTGAGTTCCACCTCCGCAATCGAACACAACAATTTTCATTTCTTTGCCTTTCTTATCCATGCCATATGCAAGAGCTGCAGCTGTAGGCTCATTAATGATTCGTTTCACTTTTAAACCTGCAATTTCACCTGCCTCTTTAGTAGCCTGACGCTGAGAATCGTTAAAGTAAGCAGGAACAGTAATAACAGCTTCAGTTACTTCGGTTCCTAAATATTCTTCGGCTGTTTTTTTCATTTTTTGTAAAATGATAGCCGAAATTTCTTGAGGAGTATATTTTCTGTCTTCAATTTGTACACGTGGGCTATTGTTTTCACCTTTCACGATTAAATAAGGAACTTTAGAAATTTCCTTTACAATCTCATCGTAAGTGTGGCCCATAAAACGTTTAATTGAATAAACTGTTTTTTTAGGATTAGTAATTGATTGTCGTTTTGCTGGATCACCAACCTTACGTTCACCACCTTCTACAAAAGCAACTACTGAAGGCGTGGTGCGTTTTCCTTCATTATTAGCAATAACCACTGGTTCATTGCCTTCCATAACCGAAACACAACTATTTGTTGTTCCTAAGTCTATTCCTATTATTTTTCCCATTTAATTAAAATATAAAAATTATATTAAACCCATTTCAATTAATATGCCAAATGAAAATAGAATTGAATTAATGACATAGTGTCATTTTATGAAGAAGATAATATTAAAAATGGCGTTAAATTAGCCTCTTTACAAGAAATAAAGTCATTTTAAGGGCAGCCTTGTCGAGTTTGGTCTGCATTATAAAAGCGATAATTACATGTAAATGAATTACGCTGAAACTGAGTAATAAAGTCATTAGCCACTCCTTTTGATACAGAACATCTAGATCTAAAAGTAAAAATTCCAATGGCTCCTTTTCCGGAAAACGGACCATAATTATCATCAAAATTACTATACAAATTATTTGATTGGGCGATATTCAAAGAAGGTGCTGAAATTTTTAAATAATCAGAATACTCTTGTGTTGCTGAATAAACAAAATACTGAATTTTATAAAGTTTTCTCGGGTAATTTAAATTTAAATTCTTTTTAGATAAAGCAATACCAAGGGCGCCAAATAAATCACTTCCTCTAAATTCAGAAACTAAAAATGAAAAAGCGCCAATGGTTGTTAGATTAGTTAAGTCTTTATTGGTAAAAGAATAATCAACAAAGTTTGAGATATTTCCAGAACTAAAATACTCGAGAAAATGAAATCGCATGGCTACTTGAAAAATTTTTCCTTTTTCTTTATTACATTCTACATTAATTTTAAACAACTTAGTTTGTTCGCTATAATCAATATATTTTAATGGGTCTTCATTAAGGCTGTAAGGATAATAAGGGGGAGTAAGAGAGCCATTATTCATAGGATTAATACTATCTAATGCATAACTCTTTGCTGTATAGACATTGCCAGTTTTATTGTTTTTTACGGTAAGGGTATAAATTCCTGAAGTTGCTAATTTTTGAGAGCAAACATATACTCTTTGGTTTACATTAAAAGCGCCTTCACTTGCAATAATCATCGAATCTCTAAACATAATGTCATTTGTGTTAACAGAATGTTTTAAAGAGATTGTTAAATCACCAGGTTGATAATTTATAGAATCTGAAATTTTAGCCATTTGATTTGCATCTCCATCACCTAAAAAGACTTTATTTACTCTTATTATTTGAATAGTTTCTTGCGGATTTAAAACTGCGTAAATACTTGGGATTTCTTTGTAAGGCGCATTTATTTTTAATTCATTTTTACATGAAAAAAAAGCAATAATTAATACTAAAAAAAATATGAAATTTATAATTTTCATAAATACAAAGATAAACCAATTTAGATATTTTATATCTTCTTTAAAATCAAATGTAATTTTTTATATAAATCTCCAAATTCTTTGTATAAATGATTATAAAAACTACGTTCGTGAAATACCGTAATAAAATAACCGCCTGCATTTTTTACTTCAGTAGCTAATTTTTGCATAGACAAAAGCGCCTCATCAGCAGACTTATTTTGATAAACAGAATAAGCGCCATCCATTGCACAAAAAGGTACAAATAAAAGAGACTGTTCTTTTTCTTCAACAAAATCATAATAAAAAAAGGGGTTAGAAGTGCCAGCTCTAAAGCCGGGAACAGTAGCAAATCCCATTGTAAAATCGGCTAAAACTCCTAGTTTTATTAATAATTTAGGGGTTATATTAATATCAAACCTCAAATAATGCTGTCTAGAAACTATATTTTTTTGATTGGAGCTTGTTAAAAAATCTTTAAACTCATTAACCATTAATTCTGGCTGATAAGTTGAATCATAAGAAGGATGAAGCCCAACACTAGCATTTTTATTTTTAATTAAACTAAACACTTTTTTATATGCACTAGATTTGGGATTAACTGTGCGATCATACTTAGTGTTAGTTTTAAAAAGAAAAAAATAAAATAATGGTATTTTGTTTTCAGAGCAAAATTCTGAAATAGATTCATAAATATCAAATGGATCTTTTTTGAGATTCATTAAAACCAATAAACGATATTTTAATTGATAAATATCAAACTTTAAAACATCTTTAATGCTTGCACCAATGATTCTAAATATATTTTTATTTTTAAACGCATAAAGATTATCAACATCTATAGTACTAATTATTTCAAATTTCTTATCGGGTATTTGAATAGTTGGGTAAAGATGTTTAAGTTTATTTTTTAGCTCTAAAATCCAATAATCAACAACTGGCTTTAAATGAAAATTATACTTAAAAAGTATGCTCGAAGATGCTTCAAATCTGAAATGTTGATCGGGCTCAAAGTTTTGCCATTCTTCATAACGAGATATAAAATAAAAAACGGCAGAAAATAAATCAAAGCCCAATTCGCCTTTCTTATCTTCAAAAAAATAGATTAAATTATTTTTATAAAAAGGCAGAGGTTTAATTTGAGTAATTTCAGATTCATTTAATAAGCCATTTGGTATTATTTGTAAAGATTGATTAATTAATTGTTGAGAATAATTGATTTTAAATCCATTAATAGCTTTAAACTCTTCTATATCATTCATTATAGAGAAATTAATTCCTAATACCCGATTAAAAAGAAAGCCCAGTGTATAATTAAGGCGTGTAGTGTTTCTTTCTGAAAATATAAAAATACAAGTTTGGTTTCCCTGAAGATTAATATTAAAACTATTAAACGGCATTGATTGATTATGCATTTAATAAAATTATTAATTTAGTTTGAAGTACAAAATTGGAAAGACTACTCTTTTTTATATTTAATAAAACTTAAATTTAATTTAGGTTTTAATGATGATTTATTTACCCCTGCTAAAACAACTCTTTCAGAATAATTATCTCTTCTATACATTAAATGTTTAACTCCATTTAAATAGTAGTTATAGGAATCATTAATGTTTGAAACTGCTAAAATAAACCCATTGTTTTTTATTTTATTATTAAAAATAGCTTGAATGTGACGAGCAATATTAAACACATATCGAGAATTTTCCTTGTCATAATAACCATCATATCTACCCGCATCAATAGCTGTTTGGTAATCAAAGGGAATTGTATCAATCCCTGATTGATCTATTGGAATTAATACCAAGCAAGGTGGGGCATTATATTTTCCTGAACTTGTAATAAAAGTTGGATCAATATTAAAAACAACCTCTGCTCTATTAACAGCTACTTTGAATGAATCAGTATAATTCTTTAAAAACGGAATATTTACTTTGATTTTTGTTGCTCCGAGTCCTTTTAAAAATAAATTCTCGGCTCCTATAGATGTATCCCCTTCTAATTGTTTAGTTAATAAATATGAGGCGCCTTGATTAGCCTGATATTTAACGGTATTAAACCTTACCGCTTCAGTTCCTTTAAAACTGAACTTAAAAGAATTAGTATCTGCAGCTGAACCTATTTTATAGCGAAGATAAAATCCAGATAAGTCATGGTCCATGTCAAACTTAGTAATAATACCTTGGTTACTTATTGGATTAAGATTTGTTCCCTCAGAGGTTATATAAAAACCCTTATGTTTTTTTTGAAAAACATCATTGCTTTGTAAATCAACAGTATTTGTAAAAATAGCTTTAGCAAAATCTGAATTTACAGGGATGCGTAAAACTATTTCTTTTCCTAAGGTACTGTAACTTCCGGTAAAAACAGCAATCAGTTCGTTAATATTATATAGCTTTTTAGTATTTGAATAATATCCTTTAGATGGGATTAAAGTGGAATCTATTGCAAAAACTGAATAAGTTAAATTACTAGAGGCTTCTCCCAAATAATCATAACTATTATCTTCACGAAAACCTACACGTAAAATAATTTCAGAATATAATAAAGAAGCGGTGGATCCAAAATTAACATTAGAAGTGGGCATGTTGATATTAAAATATAAGCCTACATCAGTTCTTCCAAAAATAGGATCTTGATTGCTCCCCAGGAACTTATAATTACTATTTAATGAAGCAATTGAATCATAAACTAAAGTGTGTGCGTTTATTCTCGATGTATCGCAAAAAGTTGAATTAAGCTCATCTTCAGTTGGCTGATTATCAGACCCCAATATTCTATTATCTTTTTTACAAAATGAAAAAAAAACTATTAATATAATTAAACAAAATATTCTTTTAATATTATTCATTAAATTTTAATTGATTTTGATTATTTAATTTTAATTCTTTGAAAATTTGATTGAAAAAACTAAAAAAAACCCGTTTTAATATGAAATCAAAACGGGGTTTTATTTTATAATGAATATTAACTTAAAACATTAGCTTCTTCTAACATTTCGTCATAAAACAGATTAAAAGCATCCAAATATTCTAATTCATTTTTATAAGTTAAAAAAGGCTTCCCTGATTTTTTTATAAACTTTTCAATTTCTGGATTTATTTTTTCTGCGCCTTGAATAATTCCATCAGCAAACTCAATAGATTGCTTAATCATATTAAGATAACTAGGCTCTTCTGCCAAATGTTTTAGGTCTTTTTTAGTAAAACCATCAAAACTCAGTTTATCTATGAATTTTTTATTCAAATTCTTTGGAAATTCATCGTCATATAATGAGACAATGATTTTTGTGTCTGCAAAAAGTGGGTCGTCTGAATAATGCTTTTTAATATAAAGTGGCATTAAAGATGTGAACCAACCATGACAATGAATAATATCTGGCTGCCAACCCAATTTTTTTACTGTTTCAGCAACGCCTCTAACAAAAAACATTGCTCGTTCATCATTATCATCAAAGTATTTACCACTAGTTTTATCAGTTAATGAGGCTTTTCGAATAAAATACTCTTCATTATCAATAAAATAAACTTGCATCCTCGCTGATGGGATACTAGCAACTTTAATTATTAATGGGTGATCAACGTCATTTATCACCATATTCATTCCCGAAAGTCTAATTACTTCGTGCAATTGATGGCGACGTTCGTTAATATTTCCATACCTTGGCATAAAGGTGCGAATTTCTTTTCCGCGTTCTTGAATACCTTGAGGAAGTTTTCTGGCAATTTTACCTACAAATGTCTCGTCTAAATAAGGTGTTATATCTTGAGAAACAAAAAGGACTTTGGCTTTCTTCATACTTTTATAACTCCTTTAAATTTATTATACAAAAGTAATAAAAAATAAACCAATTTTCAAAGTAAATTGTAGCTTTATAATTTGATTTGATGTTAATTTTCAATAAAACTAAAGATTTACAGGCTTATATCGGCTTTCATAAAAGTAAAGGAAAAACCATTGGATTTGTCCCTACTATGGGCGCATTACACCTGGGGCATCTTTCTTTAATAGATTCATCTCAAAAAAAATGTGACATTACTATTTGTAGCATTTTTGTTAATCCTACTCAATTTAACCATAAAAAAGACCTAGAATGTTAACCGCGCACAATTGAAAAAGATACGGCTATGTTAGAAAAAAAAGGGTGCCATGTCCTTTTCATTCCTTTAGCAGAAGAAGTTTATCCAAAAAAAACTAAAGAAATTTTTGATTTTGGGATTTTGAACAAGGTGTTAGAGGGTAAATTTAGACCTGGCCATTTTAATGGCGTTGCGCAAGTAGTTAAACGTTTTTTTGAAAACATAAAGCCTGACTTTGCCTTTTTTGGAAGTAAAGATTATCAACAAATATTAATTATTAAAGAATTAGTAGATCAATTACAACTTTCAATTAAAATTGTTTCGTGCCCAATTTATAGAGAACCCAAAGGTTTAGCGATGAGTTCGCGAAATATGTTACTATCTAAAGAAGAGAAGCAATTAGCAAATATTATTCCTATATTAATGCAAGAAGCTATTAAAATTGCTAAAAAAACAAGTATAGAAAAAGCTAAACAATTTATAGAAAATACTATTCTAAATAAACCAACCATGAAATTAGAGTATTTTGAGTTTTGTAATGCCCAAAATCTAGAATCAATTTCAAAAATTGAAAAACATAATGAAATAATCGTTCTAATTGCAGTTTTTATAGGAAAAATAAGGCTGATTGATAATGTTATAATCAATTAGTTTAACTTAAAATACTATTTTTGATTTTTAAATTATAAATTAAATTATTAAATAAAAACATGAGTAATATTAAACCAGAAGATTTTTTTAAAAATATCATTTCTCACAGTAAAGAATACGGGTTTATTTTTCAAAGTAGCGAAATTTATGATGGCTTAAGTGCTGTATATGATTATGGTCAAATGGGGGTTGAGCTAAAGAAAAATATTCGTGATTACTGGTGGAAATCTATGGTTCAAATGCATGAAAACATTGTTGGAATAGACACAGCTATTTTTATGCATCCTACGACTTGGAAAGCAAGTGGACATATAGATGCTTTTAATGATCCATTAATAGATAATAAAGACAGCAAAAAAAGATACAGAGCAGATGTTTTAATTGAAGAACATGTATCAAAAATTGAAGATAAAATAAATAAAGAAATTGAAAAAGCAGCTGGTCGTTTCGAGAATTTTGATAGAACTTTATTTCGCTCAACTAATGGAAGAGTTAAAGAATATCAAGAAAAAATTGATATAATTAATGCACGTTTTAAAACTGCATTAAATAATAATGATTTAGAAGAAATTAAAAAAATTATTATTGATTTAGAAATTGTTTGTCCAATAAGTGGTAGCAGAAATTGGACAGATGTTCGGCAGTTTAATTTAATGTTTAGCACCTCAATAGGTTCTGTTTCTGAAGAAGCAAATACCATTTATCTTAGACCAGAAACCGCTCAAGGTATTTTTGTAAATTATTTAAATGTTCAAAAAACAGGGCGCATGAAAATTCCCTTTGGGATTGCTCAAACTGGCAAAGCTTTTAGAAATGAAATTGTTGCGCGGCAGTTTATTTTTAGAATGCGTGAATTTGAACAAATGGAAATGCAGTTTTTTATTAAACCTGGCACAGAGATGGAATGGTATGAGCATTGGAAAAAAATAAGATTAAGCTGGCATTTATCATTAGGATTAGGTAAGGAAAAATATCGTTTTCATGATCACTTAAAATTAGCTCACTATGCTAACGCTGCATGTGATATTGAATTTGAGTTTCCATTTGGATATAAAGAATTAGAAGGTATACATTCGCGAACCGATTTTGACTTAAAACAACATGAACAATTTTCTGGCAAAAAATTACAATATTTTGATCCTGAACTAAATCAAAGTTACGTGCCTTTCGTTATTGAAACTTCAGTTGGTTTAGATAGATTATTTTTATCTATATTGTCTTCTGCCTTTAAAATAGAAAAATTAGAAGGAGATGAAACTCGAACTGTTATGAGTTTACCTGCAGCTTTAGCTCCTTATAAAGCGGCCATTTTTCCTTTACTAAAAAAAGATGGGTTACCAGAGCTATCAGAAAGCATTATGAATTCTTTAAAGTTTGATTTCAACTTGGCTTATGACGAAAAAGATACTATTGGAAAAAGATATCGCAGACATGATGCAATAGGCACCCCCTTCTGTATTACTGTTGACCATCAAAGCATAGAAGATAAAACTGTTACTATTCGAGATAGAGACACTATGAAGCAGTCGCGAATTAAAATAGATGAGTTGAAATCGTTTTTAGACCAACATGTTGGCATCCAAAATTTATTAAAAAATTTGTAGCCTTTATGTATTTAAAAATAAAATATTAATTGCTATTTGATGGAATGTTTAAACGAATAGCTGAAGCAATTTGTTCGAATTCTTGATGAGTTAATTTTAATTTTTCTTTAGAAAAATCAGCGTCACTTGTGGTGTTTATCGGAATTAAATGGACGTGAGCATGAGGTACTTCTAAACCTATAACATGCATTGATATTCGCTTACAGGTAACTGTTTTTTTTATTGCAAGAGCCACTTCTCTAGAAAATTTCATTAAACCAAGATATTCTTCAGATTCTAAATCAAAAATATAATCAACTTCTTTTTTGGGAATCACTAATACGTGTCCTTTTTTTAAAGGAAATACATCTAAAAAGGCTAAATAATTTTTGTTCTCTGCTATTTTATAACTTGGTATTTGATTAGATGCAATTTTTGAAAAAATGCTTGACATAATTATCAAATAGTTATTTCAATAACTTCAAAAGTAACTTTTCCAACAGGAACTATTACATCCACCTTGTCGGAGACTTTTTTTCCAAGTAATGCTCTGCCAATTGGAGAATCGACTGATATTTTACCATTTTTTAATTCGGCTTCATTTTCAGCAACTATGGTATATTTCATGATGGCTCCGTTATTTAAATTTTTAATTTTTACCGTAGTTAAAATACTGACTTTACTTAAATCAATTTTTGATTCATCAACTATTCTTGCGTTAGCAATAACCACTTCTAATTTAGCGATACGAAATTCTAATAATGCTTGCGCTTCTCTAGCAGCATCGTATTCGGCATTTTCACTTAAATCACCCTTATCTCTTGCGTCTACAATTGCCTGAGTAGCTGCTTTACGTTCTTTAGTTCTTAAAAGATGTAATTCATCTTTTAATTTTTGTAAGCCTTCTTCAGTGTAATAACCAATTTGTTGTGCCATATTTGCTTAAAATTTAAAAAAAAGAATCCCGAAAAAAATCGGGACACATTCTGTAAAACAAAAATAAAACTATTTATAGATTTAATCTAAATCCAAATGTATGAGAACCTCCAAAAGGATTTGTTAATCTATAAGAATAATCAAAACCAAAAGTTGATTTTTTTTCATTTATAGGAACTTCAAAAGTTGCTCCTAATGCTGGTCCTGTAAAAGCCGTTCTTCTTGTTTCTTGATTCATGATATCTTTTTCAAAATAATATCCTGCTCTAATCATTAACATTTCTCTCCATGCATATTCTATACCAGATAAAAAATTATCATAGGTAAAAGAATTAGAAGTATAAGTACCATTTAGTGAGATTCTGTTTTGTTTGGAAACGCCAGAACTATCTTTAGTTAAATAAAAATCGTAAGACCCACCAATATTAACTAGGGCAGGCAATTCAAAAGAACCCGAACGATTATTTACAGTAAGTTCATAACTATTACTAATAGAAGTGATGTTAGCTTGTCTGCTTAAACCATCTCCAACATAACTCATTTTTGGGCCCCAATTTTTTAAAGAAATTCCAAAATGAATTTGATCATATTTTCCAGTATGATATTGAATTCCTGCATCGATTCCTAATCCTCTGGCTGAAGCGTTTGGAATTTGTTCGCTAATTATTTTAAAATTAATACCCCCATAAATATTATCAGAAAATATTTTCGCATAAGAAAGATTAATATTATAAAAAGTTGGATTATATGATCCTAAGCCACCCTCAGGCTGCTCTTCGGTGGTAATATCGATTTTACCAGCATTAATAGAAGTTACACCAAATCCTATTGTACCAGTTTCTCCAATACCCTGAGTTAAACCAAAACTATTAATAAAAATATCAGTGCCTTGTAACCAATTAGATCGGTTAAATAATACTTCTGTTTTACGAGTATAAGCCGTACCAGCAACATTTAAAAATTGAGCTTCTAATCCTCTAACCTTTGCAGAATTTGAACCAACCATTCCCGAATTGCGAGAATAAGGATTAATTAACAACTGACTTGCTCCGGCTTGACCAATTCGTTCAGGATTTCCTGAATAGCAATACAATGAGAAAGTCAATGCTGCCATGAGGCCAAAATATTTTAAATTTTTAATCATCTTATTTTTTTTTATTGACTAATAGCTTTGAACATCTAGTGGACGCATTATACCGAACCATTTTACAATCTTCTCGCCTAATCCTTCTGCATCGATATAAAAAATATACAAACCACTTGCAACAGAAATATTATTTTGATTTTTTAAGTCCCAATCCGTATAACTAATCTGTTTTGTTTGTTTAATATCTGATCCAGTTCCGTTAGAACCAGTATAAATATCTTCCTGACCACTAACGTCTCTTTTAATTGTTCGAATCAAAGTTCCATTCATTGAAAATATTTTGATAGTGCATTTGTTTGGTAAATTTGTAATTCTAACTCGATTATCTACCCTACCTGTTTCGTATGCTGATGAACCATAATATGGATTTGGAACAACACGAATTAAGTCTAAGGCATTTTTAGCGGTTTCTGAATCATTAGTTTTAGTAGCAATATCACTTGTATTAAATGAGTACAAAGGGAAATTATTGTTCTCTGGGCTTGCTTTAATATTTGTTGTAAGCAAAGAAGGGTTATTTACACTAATTAATTTATTTAAAGTAGCGTATTGCTGATTTCCTGATTGTATTTTAGCAATCCCTGAAAATCCATATCTATATGGCTTAGCAACATTTATTTGAAATCTCACATCCGAAGGCATATTATCTGGGCTAAGAAAGTTATAACCTGATTTAGGTATTGGAATAGATACCCACATGATATCACGTTCTAAAGCGCTAAAAGGAGCTAAATTATTACCACTCATATCAGTAGAAAAAACAGAGGGCTTAAAATAGTTTTGTAGAATCTCAATTATTCTTTTGCCATAATCGTATCTTCCTGAATAAGCCTCTTTTCCTGCTAAATCAGTTTCCCATTCAAAAATAGTTCCTGGGGTTAAATTAAATTTTGAATTAGTAGTATTACCTCCAAAAACATAAACAAAATGTTTACCACCCATTGCATATTGATAAGGACTATTCATACTTGATGTTGGATTCCAAATCATATCATCTCCATTATTTTCTTTTTGGAAGCTATCTTCACCAAAAGCCATATTTAATCGTTCACCAGTTTCGATATTTATGGCGTAGCCTGGAAACCATCCCATTCCTGAAGCGCTAATATAATCTGCATCATTAGGATCGTCGGTTACAATACCATTACCAATTTTACCATTTTTATCAACAGAAGCATGATTTCTTGGGCCAAAGAAAAATGCATTTCCTTGACTTAATTGTGACTTTTCTTGCATTTCTAGAACTGCACATCGAGTCCATTTTGATTGATCTTTGGTAAATACAATCAAAGAGCTACTCATTTTTCTTAAATCTGTATTACCATTATTAGGTGAAGAAGATGTCATTTGTTGTTTATTATACTTTTCTACAAACCTCGGGTCTTCTTTCCACGAATTTCCATTAAAACCTGGTCCACAGAAAATTCTTGCAGAAGAAATACGATAATAAGAGGCGCATAAAGGATAAGGTGCCCAAGTCCCTTTTAAAATTTTACCAAATTGTTTTTGTGGATCATAAAAAGCAAAGTCTGAACCTGTTTTCTTATAATATGCATCTTCAAAACCAGCAGTTTTATTAGTACCTGAAAGTATCCAATTAAAAGGATTTTCTCCATCTTGATCTTCTAAAGAACCTAACCAATTGTTGGTGCCATTAACATAAGAAATATTTGCGCCAATAAAAGAACCTGGATTTGGGCCTAAATAAGAAGCATCTTTTGTTGTGAAATCTGAAAATTTATTAACATCCTCTCCTGGATCTGCGACCTGATTTATTTTAATAGAGAAACCTAATTCAGGAAAATAGAATTCGTTGCCAACATTAATTGCTTGAAATAAAGTGTCTTTATAACTAGCATTAGTAATAATTGTTGATGGAGTGGGCTCATTTGGATGATATATTTTTTTAGAAATAATATCTTTTAATTCCCAACTAGTATTGTTAGCATTTATAGTGGCAAGAGTTCCAGTATAAGTTTTGGAAGCAAGCGATGATGATTGTGCTGATTGTAGCATTAAATTTATGGAATCTGCTGGAGTTTTTGCAACAAAAGGAACCTGTCCTTTTTTATCAATAGAATTCTGAATAAATCTAAATTCAAACTTCGAATCTACTAAATTTAAGGGGTCAACCACTTTTATATTTATAGGACCCTGTCCATATTCATATTCAATATTTTCAACAAATGAATTAGGCGAATTTAAAATTGCAAGTTCTGATTCGTTAGTTAAGGTCATGAGATTTCCGCCATTTCCTTGACCTTCTTTTCTGGTGATTTTTGGGCCAAATCCATAAACTGACTGGGCAATTGTGCCCCCTTTTTCGGCGTCTATATTGTGAGGAATTCCTGCAGCGCGTTTTAATTTACGCCCCTCTAAATAAGGTTTCTTCTGCCCCATTAAATTTGCTGAAGAACTAATTGAAACAGGAACATCGGGCGCATAAGTTAAATACTCATTGTGAGCATAGGCAACCGTAACAAAATAATAGGTTTTATTATTTACTAATTTTCGATTTTCTAAAGTAGAAAAAGCATCATCGGTAATTTTAAATGTTGATGAAATTCCTTTATTAGCTCCATCTACTTTTACCTTTGGCACATATCCACCAACATTATTATCAATTTCATAATTCACTAATCTACTATAGTTATTTGCCACATCGCATTGAAAAATTGGAATTGCTTTTGTTCTGTCGCTTAAATCTGTAGAAGTTACTCCATCATTTTTAACTTGATAAACAATATACCCTTCAAATCTATAATTCTTATCCGGATTACTTAAAGCTGTTATGGTAGAAGTTGGGTCAGATACAATTGAAATATCTTCTTCTTCATAATCATTATTATATCTTTTAAAATTATTTGATTTACCTTTTTCGTTTGTTAGATAAAAAATTAATTCGTTATTCATTTCTTGAATAGTCAAATTAGGTGCTTCGGGACCATCTAATAATTTAAAGCAATTATCAAATAATGCTTGTGCTTTATCATCAGCACTAAACAATAATTCTAATGATTGCATATTGCCGCCTTTACTTGGACTTTGAGCCCATGGCATTCCAAAAGTAATTTCATTAACAGCTCCTGGCTTTAAAGTAAAAGGGCCAGCAGATTGTAAGAAACGACGATCGCCAGGTAAATTACCAGATGCTTTTTCTGTCCAGCCAGTGTTTTTTACAGGATTACCATCGTAAACATAAGTTGCCGGAGAGGTTCCGCCATATGCATTGCCACCGATAGTAAAATTAGAGCCGTCTTTCCAAAAACCAGTCATGTAATTGTAATAATGAATGGCTATATCTGGATTTGTAGTTTGAGGAGGAAAAGCTCCAATATTATTATTATAATAAGTAAACCTCGACATTTGAATAGTTTCTCCTGCCTCATCAGTAATTCCATCTTGATCATTATCAATTTTGTCTCCAATATCAGCTAAAGGTCCTTTAAAGAAATCGCAACCTAAAGATGGAGGATAATCTTGATAGCCATTAACTCCACTAGCGGATTCGTCAAATGGATCTGCGTTGTAGATATAACCTAAGCCTCTTTTTACGTCACAACCAACATAGTCATCTAAATAATATCCCAAATCAGCATCGTTCCAAATAGTAAAGTATGTTGAGTTTAATTGAAAAGAAGAGCGATTAAACACCTCGTAACTATAAAAGGTCATATTATTTATCTCATCGTTTGTTTTAAAACCAAAAGCTTGAGCTCTAACCTCAACACCAATTGGTACACCTTGAGTTTCGGTATGAATACCCCCTTTATCATTAAAAATCCAAAACAAAGTATTATCTCCAAATAATTTAGTTTTACAAAATCCTAATTCATTTTTTTCTGCTAAATTTTGTATATCATAGGCTGGATAATCTCCTCCGGTTGGATCATATAATCCATCGCTATTTACATCTATAAAAGGAGCAATTCTTCGACCTTGTTGTTTACTTACATCGCCATTACCTGGCCAATTTAATATTCCTGGAGTAATTGGGCCGCCGGCAACAAAATTATCTACTTCATTTCTTGAAACGGTATAAACTTGATCGTACTTTGAACATTCAGTCGGATCAGCTGAAGCATTTATGGTATCTAATGGGCCAGGCCAAAAATCAATTCCATTTTGGCGGTAAGTCATTGCGGCTACTTTTAATTGTCCACCTGCATCTAAACCACCTAACCAAATAGATCCAGCAAAACTTGAAGATATTCCATTATTTCTATTTTGAACTGCAGGAATGTAGTAATAAGCATTAGTATTTCCATCTCTATCCCACCACATATCTCCGCCTGTAAATATAATTGTTCTTACATTATTAACCCAAAATTCTTTACTCGCTTTAGGAGCGGCACAATTAGCTAATACTCTTTGATTTATTTTTATTGAAGAGCTTTCTTCGCCCGGAGCCTTTTCTTTAGCTAATAAGGATATGCTTGTAAATGATACTAATAATATTATAACTTTTTTCATACTAATTTTCTTCATTTCAAAAAATTAAAAACTAAATAATAAGCCCAAACGAATTTGACGAGGCAGACTGTAATTGCCAGGTGCATTCATTCGAATTGAATACATATTACTATAAGCAACTGCACTATTAGCTTGAGCCAAGGCAGCTTGAGCTTGTGTTGAACTTAAGTAACCATCATCGTCAGGTGCACCAGTGTAATTAAATACATTTAATATATTTTGAGTATTAAATAAATTTAAAACCTGGAGGTATATGTTTATGTTAGCTGATTTTTCTCCATCAGGTCCATCTTTACCCCAAGTTAAATTAATGTTTTTATCTAAACGTAAATTTGCTCTAAAATTCCAAGGTTTTGACGAGCCGTTTATTTGCCCAACAATACTTGAACGTCCGTTTCCGCCTTGTGTAGGGACTGCTGTACTCCATCGAGTATATGGATTACCTGAATTAAGTAAGAATGATAAATTAAAGCCAATATCTTGAAAAAGACGAATACTTTTATCTGATTTAGTTTTAAATGATGGCCCTTTATAATCTTTTTTATTCCCAAAACGGTAATCATAACTTAATACAAAATTATGACGGGTATCAAAATCTAAAGGTTGAAGTATTCTTAAATTAGGTTGGCCTGTTGAAGCTAAATTTGCTCCAGAATTAGCATTAGAACCAGAACCATCAGCAAATTGTAAAGTGTAATTTAAATTAATTCTAGAGCCGCCTGTTCTTCTAAAATCAAAAATACAAGAAATACCTTTTACAGTTGAAAAATCAATATTATCATACATGATATAATTTTTCGGAAAAGCTCCAACAACAACACGTTGATTTATTTGACCTCTTATTTCTTTGTAAAAAGATGTAATAGTTAATGATGCATTTTTACGTTCATTTAATACCTGTTGAAAACCTAACTCATAATCAACTGTTCTTTGTGGTTGTTGATTAGGATTTGTAATTAATGGTGTTGATCCCGAAGCGTTCATATAATAATATTCTAAAGGCAATAGTTGACTTCCGGTAGGTCGTTGTGATAAAACATCATAGTGCGCAAAAAAATTAGCCACATCAGAAATTGGGAAAGAAAATGCTAAGCGAGGTTGAGGAATAATTGCTGCAACATAATTTGTAAAAGCAAGTGCTGACATTTTTTTGTCATAATCGGCGTTATCTTTAAAAAGAGGAATTGGTCTAGCATCAGAAGAAGCAATTAAGTTTGGATCAGAAATTTCATTTCCTTCACTATTGTACCATTTGTCTCCATCTCTATAACCCTTGATTGAAATTGGAGATTTTCCACCGCTGGGATTTTGAGCAACATAAATAGCTGCGTTTTGCGAAATATTTTTTGGGATATTATCTGTAAATCCTGCTGGTAAATTACCTATAGAACCCAAATCTCCAACATGAGCTAATTCATGAAGTGCATATTTATCTTTTAACACTTGCTGATTAGCGTCATATCTATCAATACGCAAACCAACATTAAACTTAATGTCTTTAAAATCGAAATGATCCATAAGATATATAGAAGAATAAATAGGACGAAACGAACCAATTGGTAAAAGTAATTTACCATTAGAGGAAGTTTCAGTTAAAAATTTATTAATATCTGTTTTTTCATTTGTTTTAATACCATCATGAGTATAACCATTGTAAGAAACAATATTATTATCACTTGTATTTCCTAACAAATCTTCAGCACTAAACATATTTATATTAAATATAGAGGGGTCTAAGGCATCCGTATTAATAAAACCTGTATAGTTTTTATCTAATCCCATTTTTACTAAAAGTTTCTCCGAAAATTGAGTTTGTTTATCTTCTTCGTATAAATAATTAAAAGAATAATAAGGAACTAAGCCTGAAAAATCTGGGTTTAATATGGGGTTCGATTTATCTAGTTGCTCTGTATGTTGATTTACTATTTGCCTCATTCGAGTCCAAAGTGCTGAAGCATTTAACCCATAATTGCTAAAAGTACGTTGATCAAATTCTAAACCTACAGTTACAGCATGATCTTTAATATCAGTATTAAAACTAGTTGCTACTCTTACTTGTTCTTGATTAGAGAAAGAATATCCCCCCGGATAGGCTCCGAAATTGTTATATAAACTATAAACACTCTGTGGGTTATCGCCATTTCTTAAACCATTATTACCAGCAATATAATCTAAACTAATAAAAGGTGTTCTTGAATTATTAATCAAATAACTTGTATAAAGAGCTGCATCAGGATTAAGGGTGCCAGGTGTAAATTTTACAGGAAGTTCAGACCTACCAGAATATACGTAGGCATTAACGGTTTGTCCGTTAATTAAAAAATCAGGCGAATAATTATAAGTAATTGCATTATCTTGAGCAAAATAACTTCGCTCAAATTTACCCACATAGCCATAATTAAACAAATTATCTTTATGAATTTGGCTTTGATTTTTAGACATGCCATTTTCATAACTCACTAAAAATTTAAAAAACGAATTTGAAATAAGAGATTGTGATTTTTCTTTGTTTATCTGCGAATTACCGAATTTTTGGGTAATTGATAAATTGCCTCGAATGGTACGGCCAATGTTTTGAGAATTATTTACTGAATTAAATATTTGATTACCTCCTTGACCACCAGAATTGTTATCTGAATAATCATAAAAACCTCCCAAAGTAATATTAGTGTTAGAACTTGGTTGAAAATCTATTTTGCCATTAATTGAAATTGATCTGGCTATATTATTAGGACGAATAACATTATCATACATATCGTCTTTTGTTACATACTCTGAATTACGAATAAAACCAGTTCCTGACCTTGATGGTATTAATGGTTTAGCTTTTAATTCTGCAAGTTTATTATCATTTAAAACCCAAATAGGTACGAAAGACGGTGAAGTTTCTCTGACATAATTTCCTTGCCCTGATAAAAAGAAACCTAATACAGTTCTTCTTGTAGAATCTTTCTTTTTGTATAATGGCCCACCTAAACTATAACCTAAAGAATTATAACCATAAGGATCAGTTAATTCGGAAGAAATTACTTCTATTCCACCAAAATATTTAGACTGAGGGCCACGAGTAGATATTGAAATAGCTCCAGAAGTTAAATCACCATAATTAGCTGGAACACCACCAGTAATCACATTTAATTGCTCTATAGATTGTTGAGGCAAATTAGGATTACCAAAAACTTTTACACCATCAACAAAATAGGTTGTTTGTCCTGAACGGCCACCTCTTACATTAAGTGCTTTTCCTTCATCGGCTTGAAAAACTCCAGCTGTAGTTGCGGCAACTGAATTAATATCCTTAGTAGCTAAATTTTGGTAATCTTCGCGAGTAACTGTTTGTCCTGATTTTGTATCAGGATCAATTAAGGGGACCTGATAGGTTGAAACTATAATTTCTTCTAAGACAACACCATCACCATTTGATAAGCCAAGTGTTATATTAATGGTTTTACCTTCTCCAACTAAAACATCGTTTATTTGCTGCGTTTGATATCCTACATAAACTCCTTTAACCGTGTATTTACCGGGCGATAATGGTTTAATAACAGCTTCTCCATCCATATTTGTTGTTCCAACACCAACCTGAACACCGTCTTTAAATGCAACCACATTAGCAAAAGGGATAGCCTCTTTTGTGGCCCTATCCTCTAACTTTATTTTAATAGCTCCATTATCGTTTTGTGAAAACGATGTTAAACCAATGAAAATTATAAAAATAGCTGCTAAATAAATCTTATTCATATTGTTAAATTAACTTAATGATTCTATATCTAAAGCCTTAAATTTATATACGCTTAATTAATTTTACAAGTAAAAAAATAGCATATTTATTAAAAGCCTGTATTTCAGTTAATTAAACTTTCACAAGGAATTAACATAAAATTTAAATTAATTAATAAAATTAAACCAATGATTTGTGAGTTTTTTAATGTTTTTTAAACCATTTTTTTACAAAAAACTCAGATTTATTTTCATTATGTCTATTTGCTAACTTTCTACTCTCCCTCATCCGCTTCCGAACTTTTTTTGTTTGAATACGTTTATGATGTTTTTTGACGGCTTTTTTTTCTGCGCGTTCTTTTCTTTTT
>CAMCZO010000002.1 GCA_945887955.1 Chitinophaga pinensis
TATTTCAACTATACCGCAATTTGGATTTGGCCCGCTTGCTCAAAATTCAACTATTATTGAAGTGTTAAATTTAGAATGTAGGCCATGTGGTATTCATGGCCATAAAATTTGCCCAAAAAAACACTTTAATTGCGCAAATCAAATTAAAATACCTGAAATTACTTTTTAATTTATATTTCTTTAAAAAATAGTAATACAATAAAATCAAAAAAAAAGCTTCTTTCAATTTAATGAAAGAAGCTTAATTAAGAATTAGAATAAATTAGTTTTTTATAATTTTAACTACATTCATTGTGTTTTGAGATTTTGCTTTTAAATAATATACTCCATTTGAAAGAAAATTAATGTTTAAATTTAATTTCTCTTCTTCTGTAGATTTTACTAAAACAACTTTTCCTGTTACATCAATTAATTCAATTTTATAAATTCCATCTTTTTTCAATTCTACTGTAATTTCAGAAGAACTTGGATTAGGATAAACTTTAAGATTATTACTATTAGAAGATAATGAATTAATTCCAACACATTCGTATACGATAACAGATACAAAAGCAGTTGATGTGCAACCATTAATTGTTCCAGTAAGAGTATACATGGTTGATGCAGTTGGAGATACATTTACTTGTCCACCTTGAATATAATTATTAGTTGAGTTCCAAGCATAATTTGCTGCACCACTAGCAACCAAAGTTGATCCTTCTCCTTTACATATTGAAGAAGGAACACTAACTGCAGTAACAACTGGTAAAGGGCTTACATTAATTAATTGAGATGTTGTTGAACTACATCCAAAATTATTTGTACCATAAACCGAATAAGTTGTACTTACTAATGGCGATACAGATAAGCCGGCTCCTGCAGAACCATTACTCCATAAATAAGTGTTAGCTCCAACTGCTAATAAATTAGCTGAAGATCCTTGACAAAGAGATTGATTATTGGTTAGGATAGAAACCACAGGTAATGGATTTACTACAATTAATTTAGATGCTGTATTTAAACAACCTGTTAATGTTGAAGTGGCTGTTACAACATAAGTTGTATTTACTGATGGATATGCAGTTATTAAATTCCCTGTTGATCCGTTGTTCCATGAAAAAGAATTCGCACTTCCTGAAACAGCTAACACTATAGGTTGTCCAGCACAAATTGTTGAAACGGGTGAACTTATTACTAATGATGAAGGATTTAATTGACATGGTGCAATAATTTCAAAATCATCCCAGGTTAAATAAGGTGCCCCAGAACCAGAATATGAAGCAGAAACGCCAAAGTAATACATCCCAGATGAACCTACAGTAAAAGTATTACTTAATAACTTGTAAGCACCTGAAATTGCAACGCCATTAGTTTCACATACTGTTACCTGACCAGCGGCTGATTGAGCAGGGCCAGCAGATATTGCTAAATTTTTCCAATTTAAACCTACCCCTGCAACATCTGTTTTAAACCAAAGAGAAGTTGAATAAGTAATGCCAGAGTTTAATTGGATTCCATTTGAATAAAAAGTTCCTGTTGAAGAATTAAAAACACCAAATTTGTTTCCCGAGCGTGCGGTTCGATTACCTGTAGTTCCGGCAGTAAAAGTTTGGCAGGCACCACCAGTGCCGGTAGAAGACCAAGAACAATTAGGTAACATGTTATTCATACCAATTGCTTCAAACCCTTCAAAATATGGAACGGTGTTAGTAGTTGTAAGAGCTATATTTACAGAAGCTGTTGTGGCTACTATACTTTGATTACTGTTAGTACAAGTAATTATGGCTGAATAAAAAGTAGGGACAAATAAAGGGGTTGTTGTGTATGAAGTTAAAGTGGCGTTATTAATTGCTGTCCAAGGACCAACAGCCGAAACTGTTGAGAATTGCCAAGCATAAGTTATGCCATTAACCGTATAAGTATTTGCTAAACTAGCAATAATGCTTGAGCCTGGGCAAATCTGAAAAGATGGTGTGATAACTGAATTTGGGTCAGGTGCTCCAGCACATGGAACGGCTGGTATAATTAATCCATCAGCTCTGTAAGCTAGAGTACCTCCTGGATGATTTGAACAAGGGCAACAACCACTTAAAACTATACGATGTGGGCCTGTAGCATTACATGACCAATAAATATTTGATCCTAAGCTACAAAAATCGTCATTAGATGCCTGCGCAACATTTAAACTATTAGTAATGGTCAAATAAGGATCGCCTACGTAAGAGCCACCACCTTGACAATAAGTAAAGGTATAATTTATACCTGCTTGTGCCGGAAAATCATAATACATTGGAGCGTTTGCTCCATGAACTTGAAGTGAAAAAGTTAAAACTGGAGTGATTGTTGCTCCTACTGGAGTTCCAATTAAACATTGAGCTTGAATTTTTGTGTTAACAAGCATTAACAAGCAAATTATTTTTAATAAATATAATTTACTGTTGAATTGAAGTAAAGTTTTTTTCATATTTAGTTTTTTTAAGTTTTGAAAATTAAAAATAAATAATTGAATAAACAAATTTTTTTACTTAAGTGTTAAAAAAATACAATGTTATTATTACATTAGTTTTTTATGAGCTTGATTATCTTTACAAAATCATCGGATTTTGTTTTAACATAATAAATACCATTTGATAAAAAGCCAATGTTAATTAGTTGTTTTTTTTCATTTTTCAATTTTTCTAAAACAACTCTTCCTGTTAAATCAATTATCTCAACATCAAAACGAGCATTATTTGCCAATTCTATAGTTAAATCAGAAGAGCTTGGATTAGGGTAAACATAAATAGTATTATCCTTGTTAATAATAGCATTAATTCCAACACAAGGAGAAACAACTAAAGAAACAAAAGCAGAAGAGCTACAACCATTGTTTGTACCTGAAACAGTATAAGTAGTTGAAGAGTTTGGAGATACATTTACTTGATCTCCATTTAAATAGTTAGAATTAGAAATCCAAGTGTAAGTTGATGCTCCGCTCCCGACCAAAGTCGCAACTTCTCCTCTACAAATAGAAGAAGGGATGCTATTAGCAATAATTACAGGAAGAGGGATAGCATTAATAAATTGACTTGCTGATGCACTGCAACCAAAGCTATTTGAACCATAAACAGAGTAGGTTGAGCTGACATTAGGAGAAACAACAAGAGCCTGGCTTGTTGCCCCATTGCTCCATAAATAAGTATTAGCGCCATTAGCTAACATACTAACAGAAGATCCTATACAAACAGATTGACTAATTGATATAATTGATATGATTGGGCTAGGGTTTACCGAAATAAATTTTGATGCAGAATTTAGGCAGCCTGTTAAACTAGAAGTACCAGTTACAACATATGTTGTATTTATTACAGGAGAAACATTTATTGAACTGCCAGTTGCTCCATTATTCCAGGTGTAAGAATTTGCATTACCTGTAACACTTAAAATTACTGGTTGACCGGCACAAATTGTTGAAACTGGAGAACTAATTGATAATGAAGAAGGGTTTAGTTGGCAAGGAGCAATTATTTCGAAATCATCCCAAACTAAATAAGGTGCTCCAGACGCAGTTGAAGTTGCAGAAATTCCAAAATAATATAATCCAGACGAACTAACAGTAAATGTATTAGATAGTGGAACATAAGCAGGAGAAACAACAGGGCCTGATGTTGAAGCAACAGTAACTTGTCCGACAGGAGATTGCGTGTTTCCGATAGAAATTGATAAATTAGACCAATTTAAAAATGCTCCAGAAACATCAGTTTTATACCATACAGAACTTGAATAAGTAATGCCAGCATTTAATTGAATGCCATTTGTGAAAAAGCTACCACTTGATGTATTAAAAGCTGCAAATTTATTTCCTGTTCGCGCATTTCTATTTGCATTAGCTGGTGAAGTATAAGTTTGACAAATAGTTCCAGTGCTTGAAGAAGCCCAAGAACAATTAGGTAATTGATTATTAAAATTTAAGTTTTCAAAACCTTCAACAAAAGGAATGCTGCTTGTTGAAGTCCCTGCAATATTTAATTGACCAGGAGCTGAAGTTGTGCTTTGATTACTATTTGAACAAGTTATAATGGCTTGAAAGTATGTTGTAGCAGAAAAATTAGGACTTGTATAGCTGCTTAATGTTGCGTTTGGAATAGAATTCCATGGTCCAACAGATGAAGTAGAAGAAGATTGCCATTGATAGGATATGCCACCAAATAAATAAGGACTAGCAAGACTTAATAATTGAGAAGCACCAGGACAAATTTGAAAAGTAGGAGAAATAACTGAATTTGGACCAGGAGCACCAGTACAAGGAGTTGCTGGGAATACATCTACTCCAAAATTAATTTGTTGAGTTCCAACACCGGTTAAATTACCGACATTATAATCTCCCCATTGCCTTCCATTACCAGGCCCAGGAATACTAACAGCTTGGTATACAGTTGGCCCGCCTGAAGTTGAATTATGTTCTAGTTCAACTATTAAAGGCAATGCTGGGTTATATGAAAAAGGTGTATTTAAAGTAAACTTTATCCAACCGCCAGTAGTTGCATTCACAACTTGATTAACAGCCGAATAAACTGTAATCATGCCTGGTTCAATAGGGCCGCCTCCAAAACTAGTTAATCCAGTTCCTGAGCCAACTTTTAACTTAACATTTAAAATAGGATAAGTCCAAGTGCCAGTAGAACCTGTTTGAAAATAAACATCGGTAATATTGTTGCCAACAGTAACTGCCCCTAAAGAATTTGGTGGGATAAACCATTGCACTCTTCTAGAAGCACCAGTATTGCCTAAAGGAAAAGTATTTGCTCCAGCAGTGGTGTTTGTATTAAAAAATGTTGGGACTTGCGCCATACCATTTAAATAAAAGAGCACAAAAAAAACTAAAAATAAATGTATTATATTTTTCATAATTATGATTTTAATTACCTACTCTTTAAAAATACGATTTTCGGTTAACTCGTTTAAAAAAACTATTGTAAAACTAATATAAATTTAATGTTAAACAAATTTTTTTAACAAAACGACGATTCTATCCTTTTTATATAAAAAAAAACAAAAATCAATCGCTTTATACAATGAAATAAATAAAAATCATATTTTGCTTTACACCCCCTTTATAAAAGGCCATAAACATATGAATTTTAATTTTTAATAATTTAAAACGAAATTAGGGTTTGATAAAATTTTGTATAAAGAAAATAATAGTTGTGTGAGTAAAAAAATAAGTGAATAGAAGATGTCATGGCGATACTAATTATTCTATAATCATATAATTGTTAGGGATTTAGAAGAAGTGATAAAAGTCATTTGAAAATAAATTTCGCATATTATAATTAAATACGAAATCAGAAAAAACATATCATTTAAATAATTTAATTCTTTATCTAAATTAAATTATAAAAATTTACTTCAAAAAAAAATAAATACCCGAAAAATTTATAGTTTTGTTTATTAAAAAATCAACTAAATAAATAGAATTTAAATATTTTTATATATTGTTATATTTATTTTAATTTTTAAAAAAAAAGAATTTATAAAATAAACATCTGAAGTCCGAATAATGAATAAATTATTAGATTATTTTATAAAGTATAAAAGTTCACATTCTGAGCATAAAATTAATATTAGTAATCATCTTCGAGCAAAATCTTTTTTAGAATTTAAATTAATTTTAAAACGAGAAACCATTAATGTATTTTTAATTTTAGTTGGCGTCTGCTCTTCATCATTTGGGTTAAAAAGTTTTTTATTACCTAATAATTTTATTGATGGAGGTATTACTGGTGTTTCTTTATTAATTTCTAAATTAGGGGCTATAAATTTGCCTATTTTAATTGTTGTTCTTAACATACCTTTTATTTTTATGGGGTATAGGCAAATAGGAAAAAGTTTTGTTATTAAAACATCATTTGGCATAATCGCATTAGCTGTATGCTTATTAATTTTTAATTTCCCGATTTTAACTGCCGACAAATTATTAGTATCGGTATTTGGTGGTTTTTTTATGGGTGCGGGTATTGGTCTTGCCATGAGAGGCGGAGGAGTAATTGATGGGACAGAAATTATGGCAATATCGTTGAGTAAAAAAACAGGCTTAACGATAGGAGACATTATTTTATTAGTTAATATCGTTATTTTCTCATTTGCGGCTTGGTTACTCTCACTTGAAACCTGTTTATATTCAATTTTAGCTTATCTTTGCGCCTCGAAAACCGTTGATTTTATAATTGAAGGGATTGAAGAATACACTGGAGTAACAATAATTTCGGCTAAAAACGAAAAAATAAGGTTGATGATTACAGAAAAATTAGGAAGAGGCGTAACCATATATAGAGGAGCAAAGGGCTATGGAAAAACAGAAAATAAAAAAGACGATATTGATATTTTATATTCAGTAATTACCAGATTAGAAGTCGCAAAATTAAATGCCGAAATTGAAAAAATTGATCCTTCAGCCTTTGTTATTATGAATAGTATAAAAGACACAAAAGGAGGAATGATAAAAAAGCGAATTCAGCAATTAAAAAAGTAATAAGCCTTTATGTGGAAAAAATTCTCAAACATATTACTAAGAAATAAATTAACATTCAGTCTTATAGTTTTTTTACTTACATTATTTATGGGCTTTGAAGCTTATAAAATGGAATTATCCTATGAATTCTTAAAGATTTTACCAGATACTGACACAACATTTATCGAATACCAAAATTTTAAAAATCAATTTGGTGAAGATGGAAATGTAATGGTAATGGGTTTTGCTGATAAAGGTCTTTTTGAATACAAAAAATATAAAGATTGGGCAGAAGTAAACACTAAAATAAAAAACATATCGGGGATTAAGGGCATTATGTCTTTAACTAATTTATTTACATTCAAGAAAAACGACAGTTTACAAACTTTTAGTTTAATTCCATTAATTCAAAATCCAATAAGTTCTCAAAAAGAAATAGATAGCATAAAACATGAAATATTAAACTTACCTTTTTATGAGGGAATTATTTACAATAAAGAAAGTGGTGCAAATTTAATTGCGATTACGTTTAACAAAAAAGCACTCGATTCCAAACGTCGATTAAGTATTGTAAAAGAAATAAAAGAAATTGGGGATGCATATGGTAAAAGAAACCTCCTAGATATGCATTATTCGGGTATGCCTTATATTCGAACTCAACTAATGAAAAAAGTATCACGTGAAATGACGTTATTTTTATTGTTAGCTATTTTAGTGACTTCAATTATTTTGTGGCTATTTTTTAGATCGTTTAGTATCGTTGTCTATTCATTGATCGTGGTTATTATAGGTGTAATTTGGTCAATTGGCATTATGGAATTATTTAGTTATAAAATAACTTTATTATCTGGTTTAATTGCTCCATTAATTATGGTAATAGGTTTACCAAATTGTATTTTTTTAATCAACAAATATCAAAGTGAGTTTTTGTTACATGGAAATAAAGTTAAAGCCATTATGAATAGTATCGAAACTATTGGAATTACTTTATTTTTAGCAAATATTACTACTGCTATTGGTTTTGGTGTTTTGTATTTTACAAAAAGTTCTATGCTTGTAGAATTTGGAATAGTAGCTGCAATAAGTGTTTTAATAACCTATTTAATTACATTAATTTTAATTCCTATTATTTTATTCTACTTACCAACTCCAAAAGCAAAACACACTAAACATCAAGAAGGAAAAAGAATAAATAAAATATTAGAAATAATTGATTTAATAGTTCAAAAACGTAGAAAAACAATTTATATTCTTACGATAATGATCACTTTGATTTCATTGTGGGGAATTAGTTATATTGATTTGAATGGTTATGTAGTAGACGATTTGCCTTCTAAAGATCCAGTTAATTCAGATTTACTTTTTTTTGAAAAAAACTTTAAGGGAGTATTGCCTTTTGAAATAGCTATAGATACAAAAAAACGCAATGGCTTATATTCGGATAACGCCAAAGCCCTATACAAGATAAAATTATTACAAAAAATATTTTCTGAAGATTCAATTTTTTCAAAACCAATTTCGGCTATTGAATTTATTAAATTTTCATACCAAACCTATAAAGGTGGAGATTCAAAATTTTATAAGTTTCCGGGGATTACTGATTTAAAAACTTTGTCTGAATACCAAAATTCATTAAAGGGAAAGGGTACTCAAATTCAATCTTTTATTGATACAAACAAACAAATTACAAGAATTAGCTATCAAGTAGCTGATATTGGATCGAAACAAATGAAAAAAGTTATGGCGAAATTAAAACCTAAAATTGATTCGATTTTTGATCCTAAAGATTATAAAGTAGTTTTAACAGGCCATAGTTTAGTGTTTTTAAAAAGCAATGATTACCTACTCAGAAATTTATTAGAAAGTTTATTGATTGAAATAATTTTAATTGCTATTGTAGGTATTGCTTTATTTAGATCAGTGAGAATTATTTTACTATCAAAATTGCCATGCTTAATACCATTAGTAATAACTGCTGGTATTATGGGTTTTTTTGGAATCCGATTTAAACCCACGACTATTTTAATTTTTAGTATAGCTTTTGGCATCTCATCAGACGGAACGATTTATTTTTTATCAAAATATCGTCAAGAATTAAAAAAACATGGAAAGTCAGCAGCAAAGGCAATTTCTGAAACAATAAAAGGAACAGGTTTAAGTATGATTTATACATCCATTATTTTATTTTGTGGCTTTTCTATATTTTCTGCCTCTAGTTTTGGAGGTACAATAGCACTTGGCGTACTAATATCCTTAACACTTTTAATTTCATTATTCACTAATTTAATTTTATTACCAGCAATATTGTTATCAATTAATAATCGCAAAATTAAAAAAGAATTTATCGAGCCACCTTTAATTGAAATCGACTAATAAGAAAGTATACATATCTTTTTTATTTTTTTTAATTTTACAACTAATTTTTAAAGCTTTCAATATTAAAGTGGATGCTAAACAATACATTAAACCAGAAAATAGAGCGAAAATTTGGTAAATTATTAATAAACTAAATCATTCTCTCACAAATGATCTTGTTTTTTTTAATTATTATTAATTAGCATTTCTCCTACTTTTCTATCGATAATTAGCGAAAAATCGTTTTCTTTTAATTCTGATAATTTAATCCAACGCACAGATTGGGCGCCTTCTTTGGGTTCGTAATTGTGTGGACTTAAGCTAACTTTAAACTCCATTTTTTCAAGTGGATAAACAATATAATAGATACTAATTATTTGACTATTGGTATCAAAAGAGGAGTTAACATAAAAATCGGTTGTGTAAAAATGTTCGATTACTTTAATTGATAAATTTAACTCCTCCTTAAACTCTCTTATTAAACAATCTTTAGGTCCTTCTCCAAATTCGAGGCCACCACCAGGAAATTTAGTGATTTTATTTTTTTTTATATATTCGTCTGAAACTAATAGCTGGCCATTATTTATTAATATACCATAAACGCGAATATTAAAACGATTAATCACTCTCAAAATTAATCAATAAATAAGTGCAAAAAATAAAAAACAAACTCTTGTTTATTAATTAACATTTAGATTGTTATTTAAGTGTTTCAAAACTAAGTAGTGCGAGTTCATAGCTTTGTAAACCAAATCCTGTTATAGAGCCTTTTGTATATTTAGTTAAATAGGATTGTTGCCTAAAATCTTCACGAGCAAACACATTGCTTATATGCACCTCAACCACTGGAGTATTAATGGCGGCAATAGCATCGGCCAAAGCTATAGAGGTATGAGAATATGCCCCGGCATTTATAATAATTCCATGATAGGAAAACCCAACCTCATGAATTTTATTAATTAATTCGCCTTCTACATTACTTTGAAAATATTCTATTTGAAACTGTGGAAGTTTTGATTTTAAATAAATTAAATATTCATTCATTGATGTATGTCCATAAATTTCTGGTTCTCTTTTACCTAATAAATTTAAATTTGGACCATTAATAATCGCTATCTTCATAGCATAAATTTAAACATAAAAACTTAAAAATATCATCAGTTAATGAGTCAATGGACAGGATATTACATAAGATTTAAACAATATTTACAATTAGAACGATCCTTATCCATTAATTCTATTGAAGCATATGCTGACGATTTGAAGAAACTAGAAAATTATTCAGAACTATTTAACGGGTATCAAACACCAGATAAATTTTCTTATAAACAACTTCAACAATTTATTGAATGGTTTGCGAAAATTGGATTTTCTGCTGCTTCACAAGCTAGAGTTATTTCGGGTATTAAAACATTTTATAAATTTTTAATACTTGAAAATGACATTCAACAAAATCCTGCTGAACTTTTAGAAACACCAAAACTAACCCGTAAAATACCTATATTTTTAAATGTTGAAGAAATTGATCAGCTATTAAGTTTAATTGATAGAAGTAATAATGAGGGCGAAAGAAACATGAGCATGCTTGAAACACTATACAGTTGTGGATTAAGGGTTAGCGAATTGGTTAATTTAAAAATAACCGATTTACACCTCAACAGCGATTACGTTAAAATAACTGGAAAAGGAAACAAAGAACGTTTAGTACCAATTGGTAAAATAGCAAAAAAACTTATTTTAAATTATCTCACAACAATAAGAGTTAAATATCCTGTTAAAAAAGAATTTGTAGACATTCTATTTTTGAATAGACGAGGAGGCAAACTATCAAGAGTGATGGTATTTTACATTATTAAAGATTTAGCCGAAAAAGCAGGTATAAAAAAAACACTAAGCCCTCACTCTTTCCGACATTCCTTTGCTACTCATTTGGTAGAAGGAGGTGCTGACCTCAGGGCAGTGCAAGAAATGTTAGGTCACGAAAGCATCACTACTACCGAAATATACACACACTTAGACCGACAGTTTTTAAGAGATAATATTTTGAGCTATCACCCTCGAAACAAAAAATAATTACCTTTGTTAAATAACAAATGAAATCATTCAACGTACCTGAATTTTATAGAAGTCCAATTATCTCGAAAGTTAAGCAATTTCGTAAATTGCAAGATCCTCGTAAAAAAGATAATAGCCCAAGTGTATTAAATTTCGGCCCAATTCAGTATTTTTTAGCAAGGCATTTTGGATTTTGTTATGGCGTTGAAAATGCAATAGAAATTGCTTTTAAAGCATTAGATGAAAACCCAGGGCGACGTATTTTTTTATTAAGCGAAATGATACATAATCCCATTGTAAATAAAGATTTATCAGAAAGAGGTGTTCAGTTTTTACAAGACACTTATGGCAAGCAGCTTATACCTTTTGAAAGTTTAACTTCAGAAGACATTGTGATGATTCCGGCATTTGGTGCACCATTAAAACTTTTAGAATTATTAAATAATAAACAAATAAAAACTGAACAATACAATACAACTTGTCCGTTTGTAGAACGCGTTTGGAAAAAATCAGAACAAATAGGAAAATCTAAACATAGTATTATCATTCATGGAAAATACAATCACGAAGAAACACGCTCTACTTTTTCAAGAAGTATAAAAGACAGTGAGGCGGTTGTGATAGTAAGGGATATGGCAGAAGCCGAAAATTTGGCAAATTATATTCTAGGTAAAAAAACACAGCAACAATTTAATCTTGAATTTGAAAATAAAATGAGTGATGGATTTGATATCTCATTACATCTATCTAAACTAGCGGTAATAAATCAAACAACAATGTTGGCTTCTGAAACTTCTCAAATCGCGGCCTTCTTTAAAGAGATCTTAATTCAAAAACATGGTGCCGATCAAATTAAGTTACATTTCGCTGATACAAATGACACTTTATGTTATGCGACAAACGAAAATCAAGAAGCAACTTATGGCCTATTAGAGATTGATGCTGATATTGCTATTGTAGTTGGAGGTTATAACAGCAGTAATACTTCTCACATTGTTGAGTTATGTGAAAAAAAATTCAAAACCTTTTTTATTTCATCTGCTAACGAAATAATAAATAAAAACACCATTCAGCATTTTGATTATCATAATAAAAAACTAATTGAAAGTTCAGATTTCTTACCTAACAAGCAACCCTTAAAAATTATTATAACAAGTGGTGCTTCATGCCCTGACTCTATGTTAGAAGAAGTAATTACCAGAATAAACAGTTTTTATACAGACACATTTACAATTAACGAGGTTTTAAGCCATATAGAACCAAAATAAATTTTTATAATAAAGATTTTATCAATTCATAAAACTATAATTAACAACATGCACATTAAACTTAATAAGCCATTAATATTTATTGATATAGAATCGACTGGATTAAATATTGGATTAGATAGAATTGTAGAAATTTCTTTACTTAAACTAAACCCAGACAACACAACTGAAATTAGGACAGACCGAATAAATCCTGAAATGCCAATACCTGATTTCGTTTCAAAAATTCATGGTATTTATAGCAAAGATATTGCTGAAGCGTCAACGTTTAAACAATTAGCTCCTGAATTGCTCAGATTTATTGACAATGGAGATTTTGCTGGTTTTAATTCGAATAAATTTGATATCCCAATGTTAGCCGAAGAATTTTTACGTGCCGAGGTTGATTTCGATTTAGAAGGCAGAAAATTAATAGATGTACAAAATATATTTCACTTCATGGAGCCACGTAATCTGAGCGCTGCCTATAAATTTTATTGCAATAAAAATATTGAAAACGCTCACAGTGCCGAAGCTGATGTTACAGCAACTTTTGAAGTATTTAAAGCTCAATTAACATACTATGAAGGAAAAACAAAAATAGATGAGAATGGGAAAGAATACGAACCCATTGTAAATAATATTTCTAAACTAACAGAATTAAATAATAAATCTAAAAATGCTGATTTAGCTGGAAGAATTGTGTTTAATACCGATGGCCATGAAGTTTTTTCATTTGGAAAGCATAAAGATAAATTAGTTGAAGATGTTTTTAAAAAAGAGCCTTCTTATTATAGCTGGATGATGAGTGGTGACTTTCCGTTATACACAAAAAAAATAATCACAAAAATTAGATTACGCACAAAAAAATAATAGTATTTATTTTTTAAAAGAGTCTGTTGCTTTTCTTACACTGCCAAATTCTAGCAACAAAGCTTTTGCTTGCTCATAATTAACAATTCCAGTATTCTTCATTAACATTTTTGTGCCCCTATCTACTAATTTATTATTACTTAATTGCATATCTACCATTTTATTCCCTTTTACCCGACCTAATTTTATCATCACCGAGGTAGAGATCATATTGAGTACTAATTTTTGAGCGGTTCCACTTTTCATTCGGGTTGAACCAGTAACGAATTCTGGACCTACTACTACTTCAATAGGAAATTTAGAAATATTAGAAATATCGCTATCTTGATTGCAACAAATACTTCCAGTTAATATATCAGAGGTATTACATGCGTTTATAGCTCCAATCACGTATGGAGTAGATCCAGAAGCTGCAATACCAATAACAAAATCACGATTATTAATATCAAACTTTTTTAAATCTAACCAACCTTGATTTAAATCATCTTCAGCAAATTCAACAGCTTTTCTAATAGCAGAATCGCCTCCTGCAATTAATCCAACAACTAAGCCTTGAGGTATTCCATATGTTGGAGGACATTCACTAGCATCTAAAACACCTAAACGGCCGCTTGTGCCTGCGCCAATATAAAATAAACGACCGCCATTTTTTAATTTATTTACTACAGCATTAATTAACGATTCTATTTGAGGAATACACTTTTCAACAACTGCGGGTATTGTATTATCTTCTTTATTTATATTTGATAATAATTCTAAAACGGACATTTGTTCCAAATTAGAATAATAAGATTCGGCCTCGGTCGTTTTCATATTTTAGTAAAATTACATTCAAAAAAAAAGCCGCCCACAATTGAGCAGCTTATTTATTAAGAAAAGTGTGTTATTTAGTAACAATTAATTTTGCTACTCGCTTAATGCCAGATGAACCATTAATATTTACAATATAAATGCCTGCACTTAATTCGTTGGTATCAAACATATAATTAATCTGAGATGCATTTAATTTTCCTAAATTATCAGATTTAACAACACGGCCATTAATATCTAATATATTTATAAAAGCAGTTTCGTCATAAGACCCATTGAACTTAACATAAACTATACCATTAGATGGGTTTGGAAATAAACTCAAGTTATTTTCAATTTTAGACATTTCAAATTCCATTTCAGAAACAGTAAATGGTTTAAAGAATTTATTATTAAACCATACGCCTCGACCGTTTGTTGCCACATATATTTGTCCTGAATTATAACAATCCCATTGGTTTAATACTTGCTGTTTGATATCAAAAATTTGAACATTTGGCAATTGATTATTATTTGCTTTTTCCCATATAGGAGATGTTTGTGTTATATCATTGGTATAAAAAATACCATTATCGGTACCAATAAACATTTTTCGGTTATCATCTTTTTCTAGTAAAGAACAATAAGTAACCACACTTGCTGTTGCTAAACCCGTTCCGTTTTTTGAAACAAAATTAATATTTGAAAAATTAGATTTTCTAATGTCTTTAGAACTATAACTTACTATGGTTCCTGTTGGATCAGCAAATGTAATGGCCATTAAAGAATCATCTTTAGTAATACTAATACTTGTTATTGGTTTAGTAAAACTACCTAAAAGAGTCGTTCTATATGGAGAAAGTCTATTTGTATCATTTGTTGTTGTAAAAGGATATTTAAAAATATCGGTACTTAACTTACCCGAATAACTGGTTGGGGATAAATCCATAATCGAGTTAATATTTGAAACTCGATAGAGTTGATAATCATCTGTTGCATAATATAATTCAGAACCACCTTTACTCCATTCAATCAAAGTTGGTTTACCAGGAATTGCAATTGTAGAAAACGTAGAATTTCCTAGTGCATCACTTGTAAAACATCCAGACTGACTAACTCTAACAAAATTTAAAGGATCATTTAAATTTAAGGGTGCTTTTGAAACTACTATGGCATTTGAATTGACACCATTGGTTGTAACGCCAGTCATATTTAGTGAAATTGCAATTCTAGCAGATCGTGTAGTTGGAATTTTAATTATGGGGTTTTTTATACTAAATGGAACTTTTGAAGTTCCTACAACACTAGAGGTATTAACTGGTTTAATAAACGTGGCAGAAGTATTTGATGCCAATAATGTGTTTGAGCTAATACCTTGCGCAGTAAAAGAATTTGCCCCAGTATAAGTTACTGTAAATATTGGAGAAGATTGTAATAAATTACCTGGATTTAAAACATAAGTACTTGTTGCAACAGTAATAGTAGTTTCTACAGGAGCAATAGTACCTGAACCCGTTTGAGTTATTGTATAAGTAGTTAAAACCGTTGGCGTAACAATAAATACAGAAGTTGATTGAGTAAGACTGCCAGGCATTAAATTATAAGTAGAATTAGGAATGGCAGTATTTGTTACGGCTGAAATCGAATAATTAATAGGAGGTGCTGTAAAAGTATAATTACCTGTTGGAATTATAGTATAACTTCCAATGCCAATTGGTGTAATTGTAAAAACAGGATTCGATTGAGAAATTGCACCTGGATTTAAAACATAAGTTGGATTTGAAACAGCAGAATTAGTTAAGGCAGAAACTAAATAAGATTGTCTCGAAACCGAAAGATCCCATTTTAAAGGAGCTGTTAGTTTAGTTGAATATTTAAGAACTTTAGTTGAAATACTATTATCAGTTATTTTTATTGAATCGCCAATATTATACCTATAAAAAATGGTTGCAAATACTCTATAATAAGCAGCTGGATCTGGAACAACAACGTTTGAGCCAGTACTTCCGACAGGGTAAGACGAGGTTGTTTTAGCAGCAAAGGGAGCCGAATTAAATGTTATACTAATATTGTCAGATAAGGTTACCGCATTTAATGTAACACCAGCAGCACTCATAGGGCCAGTTGTGGAAGTAATTGCCGGAACAACTATTGAACCCGAAGGAACTGCATTTGATATTTTTATACAAATATCTTTCTTGTCTGAACTATTAAAGGCTGTTGGACAATTTGCTAATGAGGCAATTGGAAGAACTACTGTACCGGTTCTTATTACTAAACTATCAATAATGGCATATTTACTTGGTCTAACTGCTGAAAATGCAAATGATGTTTGTGTTGTTAAGGTAGATAATCCTATCATGGAAGCTTGAAGTCGAAGTGAATCGTTATAAAAAACTAACGAATCAGGTGTTTTTTTGAGTTGACCATAATTTTCCCAAAATTTAAATGGAGATCCAGATAAAGTATAAGTAGCGTTTGAAAACCCTGAACTACTTGGAGCTATAGCTGACAATGCACCTGAGTAAACATTAACATCAACAATATTTGGATCAGATGATTTTATATTTGAACTTCTATAAATACCTCCGTTATTATTAGAGAATAAAGCTACTCCAGGTAATATTTTAGAAAAATCTGAATTATAAACGTCTCCTCCCAAATAATTTGTTTCTTGAGTTGCTAAGGGATAATTACCGCTCAAATAAGTTAAGCCATTTCCACCAGTGCCTCCTATAAAACCTGAATATGGAGTTACCGTTGAGCCATTTGCAGTGGCTTCGGTATTTGATGCCAAAGGGAACGTTTCTATACTTACTGAGTTGAATTGACCAGTAATAAGTCCTTTATAAAAAGGCTGAAAAGTTGCAGGTAAAAATGATTGTTGTGCAGCCCCTTCCATATCAATAGAACGATAAATGCCCGCATCAGTAACAATATAATATTTAGAAGGCGTACCTGTTACTATTTTAATATCATGAACATTTTGACGTAAGTAAAATGGGGTATTAATTGCAAATGGATTACCAATTGGCAACCAATCGCCAATTGGAGAGTTATCTGAACCAAGTGCCATATTTCTAGTAAACGAATAAAATCTATATCCTCCAAAAAATAATTTATTAGAATTAGTTGGGTGAACTAATAAAACCTGAGAAAAATCTCCGCTAGCTATTGTTGAGCTATTTGTAAGGGGATCTAAATAAGGAGAGCCCTGCAAAATAAGACCCCATGTTGATCCAGAATTATAAGATACAAACAATCCATTTAAAGATGCAGAATTCCCGATAGGATAAATGTATTTTTTAGAACAAGATGCATAAATAACATTATTATTTGAAGGTGAAATTGCTAATTCAATGCGTCCATAATTAGAGTCTGAGAGTATAGAAGAAATTGGTGTAATATCAGAAAAATTAGTTAAAGAATTGTCAGAGGATTTGTAAATTTTAGAAGAAATGTTGGTAAATGGAGCGGAGCCTTTTTCGCTTCCTATAGAACAAAATAGAATGCCTGCATTATCAAATTTTAAATCCATACCAAAAGTAAGATTTGCTGTTGCAGTTATACCTGCTGCGGGAACAAAACTAGAACCACTATTTGTAGAAATTAATATCCCTTTATTTGTTGCTAATGCTATAATTGCTGAATTGCTTGGATGACAAGCTATTCGATTAATAACAGAACCAACTAGAGAACTATCTTGAACCAAACTTAAAGAAAATGATCCTGTTGATCCTGTTAATTTGTATAAACCTGTACCTTTTTGAGCTTTTGCCAATTTATCGGGTCTCAAAAAACCCTCACCTGTTGCCACATATATAGTTCCATCTGATGCCTGAGAAATATAGCTGATATTTCTTACGGTCCCTTGATCATTTAAAGGCGCCCAATTTGATCCAGCATCAATTGTTCTGAATAATCCACTTGAAGCACTTCCTAAATAAATGGTTTTACCTGTTAAATCTGTTTTATCAATAATAATATTTCGTGCTCTACCAGCAGAGTATATAGGACCAGCAGGGCTCCAGTCAAAATTTTGGGCATTAACGAAACTCATTAACCCAGTTAAAACAATTAATCCAAATACTTTTAGTGTTTTTTTCGAAATAGATATCATCATACCAAAATGGTGTTAAATTATAAATTTTAACAAATTTGTTCAATTTAATTCAAAAATCAAAATCTAATTATAATAATTTGATAAATAATTATTATTAAAAATTAATCATGAATCTATTTAAACTAATTAATAAAGTTCGTCTATAAAATAAACAAACTTTATAAAAAAAATAAAATATTAAAACCGCTCTAGTTGAGAAAAAAAGAAATTGGATTCGATGTTGGCATTTTCATCACTATCACTTCCGTGGACAGCGTTAGCAGCAATTGATTTAGCGAATAACTTTCTGATGGTTCCTTCATCTGCTTTACTTGGATCGGTAGCTCCAATAAGTTGTCTATAATCTAATACAGCGTTTTCTTTCGATAATATTGCAGCAACTATTGGTCCGCTGCTCATGTATTCAATTAATTCGCCGTAAAAGGGTCTTTCTTTATGAACAGCATAAAATTGTCCTGCTTGTTTTTTTGTTAGACACATGTATTTCATGGCTAAAATTTTAAATCCAGCTTTATTAATCATAGCTAAAATAGGGCCAATACTATTTGCTTCAACAGCATCTGGCTTAAGCATTGTAAAAGTTATATTACCTGTCATTTTTGTTAAATTGGGGTACAAAAGTACTAAAAAAACCTAGTTTTATACAAATAAAATAGAAGTTAATGATTGTTTGTTGAATCTTGTATAAATTAACCCCTAAACATTTAGCTGTAAAATTTAATACTTTTGATGGCTTATTGATAGTTAAATATAAATTTAACAAAATAATAAATTAAAAAACATGAATAGAACTTCTTTCGAACTATTAATACTAGGATCATCATCGGCTAGCCCAACCTCTTCGAGAAGTTCAAGTGCTCAATTGTTAAATATAGCCGAACGCTTTTTTTTAATTGATTGCGGCGAGGCCACACAAATTCAATTACGAAAATTTAAAGCTAAATTTCAATCTATAGATCACATTTTTATTTCACATTTACATGGTGATCATTTTTTTGGATTGCCTGGTTTATTGAGTAGTATGCATCTTTTAGGAAGAAAACAAACTTTAACAATTTATGGTCCAGAAAATCTTAAAAGTATTATTGAAGCCATAAATAAAGTTTCTGAAACAAGACTTAATTTTTCTATTAATTGGGTTTTTACAAAAAACCAGGGTTTGAACTTGCTGTTTGAAGACAAAAAAATAGAAGTTTATTCATTTCCATTAAAACACAGAATTTTTTGTACAGGATTTTTATTTAAAGAAAAGCCTTTGCCAAGAAAAATAGACAAATATTTACTCAAAAAATTAAACATTTCAGTTGCCGATATTTTATTATTAAAAAATGGATTAAATGTTACTAATCAAGAAGGGCAAACCATTCAAAATAAAGAGGTAACCATTGACCCTGATATTGAAAGATCTTATGCGTATTGCAGTGATACAATCTTTAACCCAAAATTAAAAGATTATATAAGTAATGTGGATTTATTATACCACGAAAGTACTTTTTTAGAAGAACATGCCGATAGAGCAAAAAAAACTTATCATTCAACTGCCAAACAAGCTGCAGAGATGGCTAAAAAAACTAATGCGAAACAATTGTTATTAGGTCATTTTTCTGCAAGGTATAGCGACCTGGATCTTTTTTTAAATGAGGCAGAACCTATATTTAAAAATTGTATTTTGGCAATTGATGGAAAAAAAATAAAAATTTAATTAAACATTCTAATTTGTTAATTATCTTTACAAAATGATTAAAGTATTAATTGCTGATAAAAATTTTCTATCTAGAGTTGGATTAGAGCTTTTAGTGGGCGAATTAAAAGGATTTGATTTGGCGCCATCGGTTTGTGGCGAAAAAGAAGCCTTAATAAATCAACTTCAAATTTCAAAACCCAATTTATTAATTGCTGATTTTATTTCATTAGGTATTAGCATTAATGAATTAAAATCAATTTGTAAAAAATATACTAAAACTAAATTTTTAATTATCACCGAATGGCTTTCCAAAAAAGAATCTGTTGAAGTTTTAGAAAGTGGAATTACAAGTTTTTTATTAAAAGAATGCGATAAAATTGAAATTTTGGAAGCTATTAATTCAACTATTAAAGGTGAAAAATTTATTTGTGGTAAAATTGTAAGATTTTTATCCGCTTCATCAGAAATAAAAAGTTCAAATTCTTTTATTAAATCACTTTCCTGTGATGGATTTCAAGTTACCAATCGTGAAATTGATATTATTCAAGGCATTGCAGAAGGATTACCAAATAAATTAATAGCAGTAAAGCTAAATTTAAGTACACATACTGTAAATACTCACCGAAAAAACATCATGGCTAAATTAGGTGTAAAAAATACTGCAGGAATTGTGATGTTTGCTGTTAAAAACAAACTTTTGGAAACAAATTTTGATTTTTAAAAATCTTATTTCTCTTTAAAAGCATACTTTCTTTTTCGAATATAAAATTGAATTGCTGCGAAACAAATTATTACTAAAAAAGGCAACAACACATTAATCACTTGCCATTTTGTGCGGTGTAAATTAATTTTCTTTTTATCTAATAATCTCAATTTCACTTCACGCGAACGCAATTGAAGCATTCCTTCATCATCCAATAAATAATTAACGCAATTGACCAAAAAGGTCTGATTGGCAAATGTTTGCTTTGTATATTTATCATATCCAAGAGGGAATATTTCGCCAGTACTTTTTTGAAAATCATTTCGAGCAACATCGCCATCAGCCACAACAATCATTTTAGTTGATTTACCCTTATCAATATATTTAAAATTAGAATCGTTAAGAATTGTTGATGGTAATCGATACTCAACAAAACTACTAAAACAACCTTCTAATAAACAAGCAACGGGTTGATATGAATTGATAAATTGAGACTCTTTAATTTGCATTTGAACCATCCCCAAATAAATCCGAACAGGGGCTGGAATTGTTTTTGAATACTTAGATGACTTTAACAATATTGTTTTTTTAATACCTTTAGCAGAGGCAATGGTATCAAGTGTACTTAAAAAATCAAACCTAATTAAATCTAAATTTTTAACAATAGGATGATTATTATCTGGAAGAATAAGCGGATTATAAAGCCACGGGAACATTTTAACATTCGCCTCTCCTTTTTTAAATCCAATATTAATTGGAATACTGGCGCATTGAAGATCTTGAACCATGATTGGATTTAATCTTACGCCATATTTAAAGAGCATATCTTCTAAATTTAAATCGCGATTAATACCTATGGTAAATCCTTTTAAACGTAATGAATCTAAATTTGTAGAAAGAGGATCAATTAACCACAAAACTTTGCCACCTCGCATAATAAATTGATCAATTACAAATTTTTCTTTATCCGTAAAAGCAGAATCTGGCTGAGAAATCACAATGGCATCACTTCCCTTTAGTGCAGTTAATTCATAACCCTTTGCTATTTTGGTTTGATTAACCAAATAATATTCTGATAAGGCTTTCATAAATTGATATTGATGCACTGTATCAATTTCATTATGACCTTGTATAAAAGTTACTTGTTGTTTTTTGTTTCGTTGTAATTTCCGAATGGCATTGGTTAAACTATATTCTAACTCCTGAACACTATTATTAATAGATTCTTCAGGAGATATTCCAACTTGTCTTTTAAAAATTTGCCAAACCGTTTCTTTGCCCTTATAACTTAAAATGGCGCCTGGCCAAATAACAGACTCTGTTGTTTTTTCTTTTCCTTTATCAACAATTTGTTCAGGTATAATGCCTTTATCATATAATTGTTTTTCTAGATTTAAACTCTCTTCTTTAGTTAAATCTTTTCCTGGGGAAATAAAATCATATTGAATTTGATTATCTGAATACGCTCTAAATTCATCTAAAATTTCTTTTGCTTCATTTCTTAATCTTGAAAAACTTGGGTTAAAATCTCCTTGTAAATAAACTTTTAGATAAACTTCGTCATCTAAATTTTTTAGTAATTTTTTTGTAGATTCGGCTAGCGTATATCTTTTCTCGGAAGTTAAATCAATGCGAATAAAATAAAAAGAAGCAATAAAATTAAATAAAATAATTATTGCAATCATTACTAAAAAAGAAGATAAATCTCTACGTTTGTTTATCGATTTTATTTGCTCTTTATTATTTACCATTTTCTTCTTTGTAAGATTAATTTGGTTAACAAAATAAAAAAGGCAATCACACTTATAAAATAAAAAGAATCTCGCGAATCAATCACTCCCCTACTCATACTTATATAATGAGAATTGAGACCTAAACTTTTTAATAAAGTATCGTGTTTTCCGAAGAAATTGCTTTGAGCGATAAAATCAAAACCGATATAACAAAAGAAGCAAAGTAATAAAGCAATTATAAAAGCAATAACTTGATTTTCTGAAACCGAAGATGAAAAAATACCAATAGCAACAAAGGCTGCTCCCAAAGAAAATAAACCGATGTATGAACCCCACATGCCTCCAGTATCTATATTCCCTTTAGGCAAACCTAAAACATGAACGCTGTAGTAATAAATAAGTGTTGGTAATAATGAAAATAATAGTAAGGTAAACCCAGCAAAATATTTTGCTAATATTATTTGCAAATCAGTTAATGGGCGAGTTAAAAGGAGCTCGAATGTTCCTGTTTTTATTTCTTCAGAAAAAGATCTCATGGTAATTGCAGGAATTAAGAATAAGTAAACCCATGGTGCAATTAAAAATAGAGGATCAATATTTGCAAAGCCATTATCTAAAATATTAGAGCCACCACCTTCGGATGGAATGATCCACATAAAAACACCAATCAACGAAATAAAAACACCGATGGCAATATAACCAATTAGTGAACTTAAAAAGCTTCTAATTTCTTTAAAAAAAAGGGTAAACATTAAAAGTAAAATTACATTTTTATCTATACTATTAAAAAAAATTATTCTAACAATTATTCTTCGGTAAAAATTTTGTCTTATTTAATATATTAGCTGCAAATCTATTCGTAATTTTAAACTTTATTCAACAAAATTTGTAAATCAATTAACTATTTGCTATTAATTACTATGATCAAAAAATGGTTTTTGCCAACATTACTCATAATTGTTTTATTTATTTCTTTTTTTATTTATAACAAATATCATGTTGCGCCTCATATAAAATTTAATACTTTAAATTTAGTTGATTTAAATAACCAACCAATTAATTTAGAATTATATAAAGGAAAAAAGCTCTTGATTTGCTTTAGTGCCTCATGGTGTCCTAATTGCATTGAAGAATTAGATGAATTAAAATCAATAAAATCAACTGAATTAGCAGATGTTGACGTAATTGTGATTAGTGACGAATCGATAGATAAAATAAATGAATTTCAATTAAAAAGAGGCTTACCCTTTACTTTTTTTAAAATGAATGCTTCTTTTTCATCAATTGGAATAAACTCTATTCCCACTTCCTACATTATCAATAAAAAATTTGAAGTGATGCAAGAAAATATTGGTTACTTAAATTGGAGAGACCCTTCTACCTGCCAACATCTTAAAAAATTAATGGAATAAACCATTTTTTTAATATAATTTTTAGATACAATCATAAAACATAGCTCTTCTAAATTAATGAATAAAACCAAAGATATTTTAAATCTAAGCCCTAAAGAATATATCATTATAAAAGGAGCAAGGCAACATAATTTAAAAAACATAGATGTTGCAATACCACGAAATAAACTTGTAGTAATAACTGGTCTTTCGGGTTCGGGAAAATCATCATTAGCCTTTGATACTTTATATGCCGAGGGGCAGAGGAGATATGTAGAAAGTTTATCAGCTTATGCAAGGCAATTTTTAGGTCGTTTAGAAAAACCACAGGTTGATTATATTAAAGGTATTTCGCCAGCCATTGCCATAGAACAAAAAGTTATTTCGCGCAATCCAAGAAGTACAGTTGGAACTATAACTGAAATTTACGACTATTTTAAATTATTATTTTCAAGAATAGGCATAACCTATAGTCCTGTTTCAGGCAAAGCTGTAAAACGTCAAAATGTTAGTGATGTAGTTAATTTCATTTTAAAACTTAAGCCCAAAACAAAGTTTTTAATTTTATCTCAAGTTCATAAAAAAAAGGATCGGACTATTCAAAAGCAATTTGATTTGCTATCGCAACAAGGATTTTCAAAAGGAATTATTAATAATCAAATTCAAAAAATTAACGAATTTGATTTTAGTACTTTAAAAAAAGACAGCAACTGTTATTTATTGATTGATCGATTAATTAATGAACCAAACGATGAAGATTTTACATCTCGGACAGCAGATAGTGTTCAAACTGCTTTTTATGAAGGAGGAGGAGAATGTATAATTTGGATTGAACAAGAAAATAAGGACTACCAAAAACATACCTTCAGTAATTTATTCGAATTAGATGGTATCAGTTTTGAAGAACCTACGGTGAACTTTTTTGCATTTAACAATCCTATTGGTGCCTGTAAAACCTGCGAAGGCTTTGGAAGTATTATTGGCATTGATCCAGAATTGGTAATCCCCAATAAAAGTTTGTCAGTTTTTGAAAATGCAATTGTTTGTTGGAATGGGGAAGTAATGAGTGCCTACAAAAATCAATTGATACAAAATGCACATAAATTTAAATTCCCAATTCATAAACCAATCTCCGAATTATCTGATACAGATTATGAATTATTATGGAAAGGAAACGAATATTTTGATGGTTTGAATTTGTTTTTTAATAGAATTGAAAAAGAGACATATAAAATTCAGTACAGAGTAATGTTAGCAAGGTATAGAGGAAAAACAACCTGCTTTGATTGTAAAGGCACTAGATTAAGAAAAGACGCAAACTATGTTAAAATTAATGGCAAATCAATTGATGATTTAGTTCTTACTCCTGTAATAAATTTATATCCGTTTTTTAAATCTATAAAATTAAATGAGCATGATGCAACAATTGCTAAACGTTTATTAGTAGAAATTTTGAATAGATTAGAATACTTATTGGATGTTGGATTAGGTTATTTAACATTAAATCGTGTTGCGAATACTCTGAGTGGCGGTGAGAGTCAGCGCATTAATTTAGCAACTCAATTAGGGAGTACCTTAGTAGGCAGTTTATATATTTTAGATGAACCAAGTATTGGACTGCATCCTAGAGATACAGAAAAATTAATAAAAGTACTTCGATCTCTTCAAAAACTTGGAAATACAGTTATTATTGTAGAGCATGATGAGGATATTATGCGAGAAGCAGATGAACTAATTGATATCGGACCAGAAGCAGGAACAAAGGGTGGTTATCTTGTTTTTCAGGGAACTCACAAAGAATTATTAAAAAATAAAAATGGCTACACTTCAAATTATCTAAATCATTTAATGTCTATTGAGGTTCCAAAAGATAGACGTAAATGGAAAGAATTTATTGAAATAAGAAATTTAACTGAAAACAATCTTAAAAACATAACTGTTAAATTTCCAATTAATGTATTAACTTGTGTTACCGGTGTTAGTGGCTCTGGCAAATCAACCCTAATAAAAAGAGGATTGATTCCTAATCTACAAAAATATTTAAATGGCTATTTTGATAGTGTAAATTTCGACCACTTGATTGGAGGAAGTTTAAAACAAATAAAGCAATTAGAATTTGTAGATCAAAATCCAATTGGTAAGTCTTCGAGAAGTAATCCGGTAACTTATGTAAAAGCTTTTGACGAAATTCGAAATTTATTTGCAGACCAAGGTCTTTCAAAAACACGAAATTATAAACCAGGTTTTTTTAGTTTTAATGTAGAAGGGGGCCGTTGTGAAATTTGTCAAGGAGAGGGTCAAACTACAATAGAAATGCAATTTATGGCAGATATTAAGTTGCCATGCGAATCGTGCAAAACGAAACGATATAAATCTGAAACCCTCGAAGTTTTATATAAAACTAAATCCATTTCAGATGTATTAGATTTAACTGTTGATGATGCTATTCTATTCTTTAATCAAGATGCAGAGGATAGAACTGTTTACAAAATCATAGAAAAATTAAATGCACTTCAATCGGTAGGATTAGGTTATGTTCAATTAGGACAAAATAGTAGCACTTTAAGCGGTGGAGAAGCGCAGAGAATTAAATTAGCTAGTTTTTTAATTTCGATAAACAATACCTCACCTACTCTTTTTATTTTTGATGAACCAACAACTGGGCTTCACTTTCACGATATTGCAAAATTGCTAAAATCGTTTAATGCACTTATTCAAAAAGGACATTCAATTGTTGTGATTGAACATAATTTAGAAGTTATTAAATGTGCCGATTGGATTATTGACATGGGGCCAGAAGGCGGATTAAATGGTGGGAAAATTGAATTTGAAGGCACCCCTGAAAACTTAGTTAATTCAAAAAAAGGATTTACTGGAATTTATTTAAAAGAAAAATTAAAACGATGAGTTCGATATATAATTTTATTACCTCAAGCAATTTTTTAAAAAAAACCGTAGGAATACTTGCCATATTTGGATTAGTTTACATTGTTTATTTTTTATTTGTGAGAAAAGCTTCATTTGATGATAACTTAAAAAAAATTGCTTTAGAATTAAACAAAACATGTCCTAAAATGATTGATAAAGATACCAGACTTGATAATGCTCTTGCAATAAAAGGAAATATTTTTCAATATAACTATACACTTTTAAATATTCTAAAAGATTCGATGGATATTGAACTATACAAAGCAAGTGTGGAGCCATCTATAATAAATAATGTAATTACAAATCCAGATTTAGAAACTTTTAGAAAAAATAAAATAACTTTAATCTATAATTTTAAAGACGAACTAAATAATCATATTACAAGAATTATTGTGGGTCCAAAAAAATATAAAAATTAATTTGAGATGATTTTATTTTTTAACTTTAGTCTTCAATATTTAAACTTATTAATTAATTAAAAATGTTTCATTTTTTACTTCGCACAATACCACGACCTATTCTTATTCAATTTAGTTTGTGGTTTAGTAAAATTGCTCCACTTATTTATTATGGTCATTCATACGAAGATCCAATTACAGGTAAAACTTATCGAAAATTTTTACCTTATGGATATGGGGGTCGTGCAAAACGAAAAAATGTTCTTTGTCCTGGTAGTTTATCATTAGAAAGACATCGATTATTATGGCTTTATTTAAAGGAAAAAACTGATTTTTTTACTAAAAAATATAAAATGTTTCATATTGCCCCTGAACAATGTTTTTATAAATTATTTAAATCACAAGCAAACCTAACATATACCACTGGTGATTATAATAGCCCAATAGCAGAAATTAATTTTGACTTACATAAAGCTCCATTCGAAGACAATTGTTTTGATGTTATTTTTTGTAACCATGTATTAGAACATGTAGAAGATGCCAATCAATGTATGAAAGAATTATATCGCATAATGAAACCAGGAGGTTGGGGTATTTTTCAGGTTCCATTAGATAAAAGCAAAACAGAAACTTTTGAAGATAAAAGTATTATCACTCCAAAAGAACGAGAAATTAATTATTGGCAAAAAGATCACCTTCGATTGTTTGGATTAGATTATAAAGACAAACTAGCTTCAGTAGGTTTTAAAGTAACAGTAGATGATTTTGTTAATACTCTCAAGCCAGAATTGATAGAAAGATACAGATTACCAGAGGGTGAAATGATTTATTTGTGTAAAAAATAAATTATTGTTTTTTTAATTGAATGTACTCTTCAAAACTCACTCCCATCATAAATTCTTTTGAGTAAATAAATTCATAAACTTTATCTGACCATTCTTTGTGCGATTTAGTTTCGTCGAGAATTTTATAACTAAATGCTTTACTAAAATGAATTTTAATTGTTTTTTTATCTGCTCTAAACATTTCTTTGGGTAACAAAATCATTTCAATATTTGCTTTGATACCAATTCTTTTTCTCCATAAAGCAAAATTGTAAAAAAATTTAGAATTTTCACCTTCAATATATGTTGGTTGAATCATGCGTTTATGATCGATAGCTTGTGTAATAAACGTTTTTCTCCATTCCAGATCTTTTACTAGGCCATTCTTTTTTCGAGAAACTAAGCCGGCAGGAAAAATTAACACTGCGTTACTCGAACGAAAAACTTGTTCCATTACTCGCAATGATTTGGTAGAAATAGAGCCGATTTTATTTACAGCTACAAAAATATCACCGTAATTATTTATTTTTTTAAGTACATCGTTTACAAAAAATCTCACATCAGGCCTAACTTCTCCAACTGCTTTTATAAGAGCCATACCATCTAAACCGCCCAAGGGATGATTAGAAACAATAGTTAATGGCCCTTCTTTAAGAATAAAATGTGAATTTAAAGATTCAACTTTAGCTCCAATTTTCTCTAAACCTTTAGAATTAAACATTAAACCTTCTTCACCGTCAAGAAACAACATGGTTTTATTAATATCATCTTCATGTAAGATTTTTTTTAACCAATTAACAGCAAAAAAAGGAAGCCACTTGTATAATTTAAAGACTTTTTCTTTTAAAATCTTTTCAATATCAATAAACTTAGTATTATTCATATTTAAGTTGCCAAATATAAAGTAATTGTTTGTAAAATACATTAAGTATTTATTCTGAAAAGGAGTGTTTACTATCAGGTAAAACATTTTCCATTTTCCATTCCAATTTTTTCACAAATTCAAAATTTCTTTCTTTACAAGAATTAATTTCACAAATTTTACAAGATAAAGGTAAACAAGGATCGGAATGAATAAAAAATTCAATTTCATTATCAAATTCAACTTTTGCTAATTGATCTAAAGCATCAACTTCGCGATGAGCTTCTTCAAGAGTATAATACCAAGGTAAGGTCATATGGCAATCCACATGAACGACAGAGCCATATTTTACAACCCTTAAATTATGAATATCAATCCAACTTGGCTTTCGATTACTATTTAAAATAGAAATTAAATGTTTAATTTTAATATAGTCGGCTTTATCAAGTAGATTAAAAACCGATTCTTTTAATAATTGAAAACCAGTATAAATAATAAATAATCCTAAACCTATTGTGATAATATAATCTATAAAAAAAATATTCGTAAAATAAATAAGTATCAAACCAACGATTAAGCCAATGCTACTCCAAGTATCTGTTAACAGATGTTTTCCATCTGCAACTAATGCAGAAGAATTAAGTAAAGTTCCTTTTTTTATTAATATTTTTGCTAAAATAAAATTTACCAGTCCCGAAAAAAAGGATATCAATATGCCTATTGTTAAGTTATCTATATTATTTGGATAAAAGAAAGCAGAAATGCCTTTCAATACCATGACAATTCCAGCTAATGTTATCATTCCCCCTTCAACACCAGTAGAAAAAAATTCGATTTTACCATGCCCATAAGGATGGTCTTCATCTTTTGGTTTTGAAGCAAAATACAAACTATATAAAGCAAAAGAACCTGCTAAAACATTAACAATAGATTCGATTGCATCAGTTAAAATAGCATTAGAATGGGTAAGATAAAAAGCAAGAAACTTTAAAGCCATTAACAAAAAACCAATTACTAAAACCCATTTCATGGTTTTAATTTTATTTTTATGATAATTCATTTCAATTGTTTAATAAAAAAATTATTTATTTAACAAGGATTTCAAAAGGCAGTCTTGCTTGTATTCCAATTAAATTTGAAACTTGCTGTAATTGTTTAAAATATAAATAAGTTGGACCAAGTTGTTTTTTTATAATTCGTGTTTCTAATTCAGATTCTTTTTGGCCTAAAATTTCGTCTAATTGATTTATTAACTTAGGTAATTCAATTAATTTATAATCTTTTAAATTAGCTTTTTTAGCTGCGAAAGCAATGGCATCATTCAAGCCACCAATTTCATCAACTAAATTAATTTTAAGAGCGTCAATACCAGTCCATACTCTACCCTGTCCTATACTATCTACATCTGATTGCTTCATTTTTCTTCCTTCTGCTACACGTTTAGTAAATGTATCGTAAACCTTTTCTACTCCATTTTGAATAAACCTATATTCAAAATCATTTATAGATCTTAATCCACTTCCAACATCACTATATTTATTAGTATTAACTGTATCAATAGTTATTCCAATTTTATTTTCGAGCATCCTTTGTAAATTTGGAATAATACCAAATACACCTATTGATCCAGTAATCGTATTAGGTTGAGCAAAAATTTTATCTGCAGCGCAACTAATATAGTATCCTCCGCTTGCAGCTAAATCTCCCATACTTACAATCACGGGTTTTGATTTTTTAGACAAATAAACTTCGCGCCAAATTACATCGCTCGCTAATGCACTGCCTCCAGGAGAATTAACTCGTAAAACAATAGCCTTAACCTTATCATCAAGTCTCGCTTCTTTAATAGCTTTTGCAATTCTATCGCTTCCAATTTCATTATCGTTTCCATTACCACTTGAAATACTTCCATTTAAATAAATAACAGCAATTTTAGAATTAATTGCCTTGGAATTAAATGTTTTTTTAGACTCATATTTTTCTAAAGCAATAAACTGTGTTTTTTCATTTTCTTTTATCCCTATTTTTTTCTTTAATTCAAGAATTACTTCATCTTCGTAAGCTAAAGCATCAATCATATTACCTAAAGCATCTTCTGGAAATTGAATTTTTAATCCGTTAGCCATTAAATTCAATTGCTGAACACTTATTTTGCGATCTTTTGATATTTCTGATAACATCGAATTCCAAATGCTATTTAAAAAAATTTCAGATTGAAAGCGATTGGCCTGACTCATCTTATTTAATAAAAATGGTTCAACAGCACTCTTAAATTTACCATGTCTAAAAACTTGAATGTCTAAATCTAATTTATCAAAAGCATTTTTGAAAAACATTAAACTCATACTTAATCCCTTCCAATCAAAGCTACCTTGAGGATTTAAAAATATTTTATTGGAAACCGATGCCAAAAAATATTCTTTTTGACTATAATTTTCAGCATAAGTATAAATAAACTTTCCAGATTTTTTAAAATCAGATAAGGCATTTCTAAATTCTTGAAGACTTGCAAATCCAGCATCAATATTTTTAAAAACTAAATAAATTCCTTTTATTTTAGTGTCATTCTTAGCGAAATTTATTTTTTCAACTAAAGAATTTAAACCCATTCCGCCATCTCCAGATAAAGATGATAAAGCTCCGAAATCTTTAAAAATATTTTCTTTTTCTCTCTCAATAATTGTTCCATCTAAAATGATTTTTAATATTGAATTAGATTGTAATTCAATTTTATCGTCGTTATTTTCTAAAACAGAGTTAAAACTAGACTTAATAACACCAATAATTATCAAAATTGCTAAAACTGTAGCAATTATTAAACCGATAATTGAACCGAAAAAAGCACCAAAAAATTGTTTCATTATATTTGTATTTTGAACAAAATTAAACATATTAATGATTTTACATCAATTGAAATTATGAATATTGCCTTTTTATCAATTGGTGGTAATATTAACAATCGCCTACAAAACCTAAAACTTTGCTTAGAATTAGTTAATATGAACTGTGGATCTATTGAAAACAAATCGAATATATACGAAACAGAACCCTGGGGAGTAAACTCTAAAAACAAATACTTAAACCAAACCATCAAATTATTAACCCCTCTTAGCCCAAAAGAACTTTTAAATTCTATTCAATCAATAGAATTAAAAATGGGTAGACAAAGAACAGAAAATCAATATTCCGACCGAATAATTGATATTGATATTCTTGCATTTAACAATCAAATTATTGATGAAGTTGATTTGAAAGTGCCTCATCCTCGTTTACATTTAAGAAAATTTGTACTTGTTCCATTAATAGAAATAGAACCTAATTGGGAACATCCAATTTCATTGCATAAAATCTCAAAATTAATGAGTTTGTGTAAAGACACCTCTGAAATCTTAATATACAAAGAGTAAAAGCGATAAAATAAAAATTTTTATATTTTTAACTCATAAAAAAATAAAAATACACTAAACATAATTTTGTTCAATGTATGAAATAATATAACTTTAAACATATTTTATTTGATTTATGAAAACAACAGAAATAACTTTTAAAGTCACTGTCGACGAAAATAATTTACCAATCAATATTAACTGGGCGACAACAGATTCTGGCGAAAAAAGTGAATGTAAAAGTGTAATGATTTCTCTTTGGGATACAAAAGAAAACAACACGCTTCGAATTGATTTATGGACAAAAGACATGATGGTAGATGAAATGAAAAAATTTTATCATCAAAACATAATAACCTTGACAGATACTTATTTAAGAGCAACCGGTGACGAAGCGACAACTAAAAAAGTAAAACATTTTTTCTCAGAAATCGGTAAAGATATTGGCGTATTACAATAAAATTAATCTTTATTTGAAGTTAAATTATTATATAAAATAACTAATTGAAATTAATTTCTTTGTTAATTTGGTTGAACTGATTCATTAATCCAAATTCAATTCTAAAGTATTTATTGATAAAATATTCAACCGGATAAAAACGATTTCAATCAAAATTTGATATGTTATTATTTGTAACGAATACCTGGTAAGACAATTCTTGTCATTTGTCCGAAGAAAAAAAGTAAAAAAAAAGAAGAAATAAAATAGAATTATAATAAAAACTTGTTCTTAAATTTCTATTAATTATTAGATTGATACTAAATTAATTTGACTACAAACCAAGAGGTTTAAAAAAGCTAAAATTTACGTTTCCATATTTTCGAAGTTGCTCAAAACCTAGTAAATCATCTAGTTTTGTTTTTGGTCCGTGTTCTATTATTAATAAGCCATTTTCAGATAGTAAGTTACTTTGAAATACCAATTCGTGAATTTTTGTAATATCTAATAGATCATAAGGAGGATCAGCAAAAATAATATCGAATTTTAAGTTGCATTTTTTTAAAAACTCAAAAACATCTGTTTTTAAAGCATTTATTTCTAAATTTAATTCTTTAGTTATAGATCTTAAAAATCCAACGCATTTAAAGTTTTTATCTACACTAATAATTGAGCAATTACCCCTTGAAGCAAACTCTAAAGAAATATGACCCGTTCCACTAAACAAATCTAAGACCTTTAAATTATCAAAATCTATGCTATTTGATAAAATATTAAATAAAGCTTCTTTTGCAAAATCAGTAGTTGGCCGAACGGGTAAATCTTTAGGCAACTTAATTACCTTTCCTTTGAACTTACCACCTATAATTCGCATAAATGTTGGTTTAAAAGGGTAAAGTAATAATGCTGTGGCAATTTAGAAATCTCCTCATTTAAATGAATTTCTTTATCAGCAATACAAAAATTAAGATTTTTAATGTATTTATTAATATTATTTATCAATTCGTCGGTAACAGGTAAATGACAAGCAACTGTTAATTTAACCAATAAGGGATTTAGATTAAACTGTTCCATTGTAAACAACAAATAATATAATATGTCTTCATTAGTATCAAAATTAAACACATTATAAAATATAAATTTATTATTTTCTTTAATTCCAATTTCAATAAAACCATCCAAAATATTTAAAAACAAATCGCAGCCAATTAACGAGTGTTGACCAAACATTAAATTAATCAAAACTGCTCCAGAATGTCTAATAGAGGCATTAGGAAATGTTTTCTCAAGTAAACCTAATAACTCAAGGTTTGTAGAAAAATAAAATTTAAAATCAGCAAATTGATGAAAAAAAGTTTGAATATCTTGAAAATTTCCATTGGAAAAATTTAATAGTGATTTTAATTCGCTAGTTGAAGAATATGCTTCAGGGACAATTGTAAAATCAGAATTTAAAATAGCAATATTAACCTTTTCAAACTTTTTTTGATTCAATAAATAAGTCTCTATTAAATAAGAATAATGATTTGAAATAGAAAAAGTACTTCTTGAATTATCAATTTCAATATGACCCAACTCAATAATTTGATTAAATTGATGAGTAGAAATTGAATAAATAAAAGTATTTGAATTTATAAATAAAGACAAAAATAATGGAGATTCAACTGAAGAAATTGGAGCGTAATGATATTTAACTTTATGTTGTTCGCTAATCATAATTAACAAATTTAAGATATTATTAAGAAACCTTTTAAACTATCATTATTTTTAGTCGATTAAACCTTTTTGTATATTTGTATTCAAATGTATTATTAACCTTTAAAAAAAAGTTTATGAAATCAACATTCTTTTCAAAATTATTCATTTTTTTATTACTATTCAGTTTTATTACAATTAGTAGTTGTAAGAAAAAAGAAAAAGAGGTAATTGAAGAAGACACAGAACAATCAACATTAGAAGACAATAACTTAGCTGAAAGTAGTGTTAATGACATTGAATCAATCGGAAGTCAATTATCTGAAAATAGCACGCTAACAACATATAAAACAAATGGTACAGATATTTTACCAATAGCTCCATGTGCCACAGTTACTGGTATTGGAACAAAAACCATCACAGTCAATTTTGGTTCAGACTCATCTGGTTGTATTGGATTAGATGGCAGAACACGCAAAGGAAAATTAATTTATACGAATAATAGCCCAATTAATGTTTTATACTACCGAAATCCTGGATTTAGTATTAGTGTTTATTCAGATAACTATTTTGTAGATGGAAATAAAATTAACATTAACAATAAATCAGTTACAAACACAACTCCTAATAGTTTACCTGTTGGAACTAATCCTGGAATTAACTTAACTTGGTCTATAAGCGCTAATGTTTCTATAATTAAAGCAAATAATGCTGGAACTTGTTCATGGATATGCAACCGAACAAAAGAATTAATTAACACTAGCGATCCTCTTTGCTATAAAGGTCAAACGCAAGCAATAGATTGGAATTTAGCTCAAATTAAAATTAATGGTAGTACATCAGGAACAAACGCAAAAGGAGAAAATTTTGTATCAACAGCTACAGATTTAATTAAAGATCATACCTGCCATCCAGATCCATCTCGGCCAAAACGTACACCATTTATTAGCGGTACACTTGCCTATACCCCTGGCACTAGAGCTACTAGATTAATTGATTTTGGTAATAAAACTTGTGATTTTAATGCAACTTTTACTCTAAAAGGTCAAACTTATATGATTACCCTTAAATAAATCTATTTTTCATCATTTTTAAGCCACTCCCAAAGAGTGGCTTTTTTTGTTTATATATTTGAGCATCAATGAAAAAAAATGACGAACAATATGAATTTACACAGCTTATTCCATTTTTTTTACCATTTATACCCAATTCAGATCAAAATTCAGCAATCGAACTTCTTACTAACTTTATTTTTAACGACGAAACGCGAAGCTTATTTATATTAAAAGGTTATGCCGGTACTGGAAAAACAAATCTTATTTCAGCTTTAACAAAAGCTTTACCAAGTATCAGGTGGAGAAGTGTTTTATTAGCACCAACTGGAAGAGCGGCAAAAGTATTAAGCAACTATTCTCAAAGACAAGCCCATACCATCCATAAAAAAATTTTCAGAAAAGAATTTTCCAATGATGGAATCATACGATTTTCATTATCTGAAAATTTACATAGTCAAACCTTGTTTATTGTAGATGAGGCTTCGATGATAGGAACAGATAAGGCAGATGGAAAATTATTTAATAGTTTATTAGAAAATTTATTTGAATACGTTTATAGTGGTAAAAATTGTAAATTAATACTCATAGGAGATACAGCTCAATTGCCACCAGTAGGAAGTAACGAAAGCCCTGCATTAAATGAAGATTACTTAAAATCAGCATTTCATTTATCCATAAAATCATTCGAGTTAAAAGAAGTGGCTAGACAAAGATTAGAAAGCGGAATATTATTAAATGCAACAAATTTGAGAAACATAATTATAAAAAACACATTTAAGTTCCCTAAATTAATTTGCGGAACCGATATTTTAGCTTTAACGGGAGAGGAATTGGAAGACACCTTAACTAGTAGTCTTTCTAAATATGGTGAAGACAACGTGATTATTATAACAAGAAGCAATAAAAGAGCCAATTTATTTAATCAAAACTTCAGAAACAGAATAAAATTATTCGAAGAAGATTTAAATACCGGCGACAAGTTAATGATAGTAAAAAACAATTATTATTGGCTACATGAAAATAATGGTGATGCAGGCTTTATTGCAAATGGAGACATGGCGGAGATTACCAGAATTTTAAACCGAGAACAAGTTTATGGTTTTAATTTTTGCGACTGTATTATTCGTTTATGTGACTATCCAAATATGGCTGAACAGCAAGTTAAATTAATTACCGATTCATTGTATACCGGCAGTCCAGCGCTGAATCAAGAAGAACAAAAAAAGTTATATGAAGCTGTATTAAATGATGTTCAAAACGAACCCATAAAGTCTATTCGAATGGCATATCTCAAAAATAGTCCATATTACAATGCTCTTCAAGTAAAGTTTAGTTATGCCATTACCTGTCATAAATCTCAGGGGGGACAATGGCCTATTGTTTTTATAGATCAAGGTTTTTTAACTGAAGAAAACATAGATTATGGATTTTTAAGATGGCTTTATACTGCTATTACTAGGGCAACAGAAAAAGTTTATCTTATTAATTTTAATTCGAAATTTTTTAACTAAACGTGATAAGCATTATTAATCGAATTAATCTATTCGTAATTATTTTAATTATATTTGTTAAAGAACTGTTCTAGTAAAATAATAAAAAAAAGAAATATGAAAAAAATAATCCTGTTATTCATTTTTGCATTATTAATTAATAAAATAGAAGCTCAGCAAGTTGGAGATACTATAGTTGTAAAAGGTTTTAAATATGGAAGCACAACTCGCGACACGATTCTCAATTTTCCAAACTCAAATTTGACCTTTGAAAAAATAATTTTACGTTATAACATGCGTTGTAAAAACAACTTAGTTTCTACCCAAGCAGCCCCTAATCAAGGCTGTGGCGAATGGGATTATTCATGCAACACATTCATTATCGATTCAAGTAAAATTGAAAATGCTTTAAATACAACGCCTAATTATGTTATTTCAAATTTTTCGGGTAATACATTTAGTTACACTTCACAATTTTTATATGATTATTATAATTTTAGTCAAACTAATGTGGTTTTAAATTCAATCCTTAGCGAAAATCAATATACCCTTGGAACTGGAAATACACCTGCTCCAAATGTTTTAAAATCGAATGAAAAATCAGGAAAGTCTCAAATTTTATATACAGCTGCAGAATTATTAGCTGCTGGATTTACTGCAGGAAACATAAATGGAATTATATTAAATGTTGCAAACGCTGGAGGAATAGTAAACTTTTTTAAAGTAAATATGCAACAAACTTCAAACTCAGCATTAAATTCAAATTCACTTGTTTTAAATGGCTTTACTAATGTTTATAATAGTAATTTCAATTTTGCCTCAGGAAATAATAGAATACAATTTCATAGTCCTTTTATTTGGAATGGGACGAGTAATATTTTAATTGAATTCTCATTTACAAATACAAATCCATCGAGTCAAATTATATTTAATGGTGTTACAAGCCCATCTATAAATGCAATTTATGCAAATAATAATTATGCTATAGACCTTTCATTACTTGGGCATGTTAATTTAAACGCCAATGCACTTTCTAGCATATCAAATGAACTTACCGTTTCATTTTGGGTTTATGGAAATTCAAGCATGATGCCTACTCAAACTTCAATTGTATATGGATATGGAGCAAGTTCAACACAAAGAAATTTAAATGTGCATTTACCTTGGAGTGATGGAAGCATTTATTATGATTGTGGTTATAGCAATGGTGGATATGACCGAATAAATAGCGTTGCAACAGCTACCCAACAAGGAGGACAATGGAACCATTGGACTTTTACAAAAAATTCTACAACTGGTGACATGAAAATTTATTTAAATGGGAACATTTGGACTTCAGGTACAGCTAAAACAAAACCAATCTCTATTTTAACTTTAATTTTAGGTAAAGACAATAATCTTCTCAACAACTATAAAGGAAAATTAAATGAATTTACAATTTGGAATAAAGAATTATCTCAGTCAGACATTAATGCATGGATGAACGTACCAATAAATGCGACACATCCTTTTTACTCAAATTTGATTGCTTATTATAAAATGGCCGAAGGAAATGGATTAAATATAAACGAAACAAAAAACAATTTACAATCTACAGGTATAAATCTTAAATGGACCTATGACAGAGGGAGTAATTTAACGAGAATGTTTAATGAGACTAATATTAAACCAAATATACGGTTTTTAAGAGGCAACTATTCTTCAACCACAAATACAGTTATAGTAAAAGATTCTGTTCTTCGTTTTCCGAATGTTGTTCAGCAATACTCGATTAGCTCAAATGCCAGTATTACGCCAATTACAGATGATATAATTAATTTAGTTGCTACAACTAATTTATATCAAGCCACTCCATTAAATATTTATAATGGAGATACAGGATTATTAACAGGAACTATTTCTGTTCCTTCGACTGGTGTAATTAATATCATTAATTTAAATTATTATAAACGATATCCATTTTATAATGAAATCATGTCGTTTGTTACTCCCTATGGAAAAGGATTAAATTTAGGAGCTACCGGGAAAACTTGGTTTTTTGATGTGTCAGATTTTGCGCCAATTTTGAAGGGAAACAAAAAAATATCCATTGCTTTAGGTGGACAAAATCAAGAACAAATGGATTTAGATTTTTGGTTTATTGTCGGAACACCGCCTAAACCAGTGTTGGCATTCAATCAGCTTTGGCAAGGCGCTGCAAGAGCAGGAGGTGCTGGTATAGCGAGTATAAATAACGACAGTCGTTTTGAATTGTTAAACGTTCCTATTTTAAATACAGCACAATCCTTTAAACTACGCTCAACAATTACAGGTCACGGTTCTCAGGGAGAATTTCAACAAAATGGCGGACAGATTAACCATTTTTTTAATGTTAACGGAGGTACAAACGAATACACATGGCAAATATCTCAGAAGTGTTCAACTAATCCTATTTTTCCTCAAGGCGGAACTTGGTTATATGATAGACAGGGATGGTGCCCAGGAAATTATTCATTATTAAAAGAATTAGATTTAACACCATATATCACACCAGGAAACACAGTAACATTAGATTATGGCTGTTCAAATCCTCCTAACCCTAATGGTGACTATAGATACATTGTAGCTAATCAATTAATTTCATATGGTCCAGCGAGTCATTCTTTAGATGCCCGAATCTTAGGGGTTCTTGCTCCTTCTGATAAAGTTGAATACTCAAGATCTAACCCAATATGTTCGAGTCCAAAAATTTTAGTTCAAAATTCAGGAAGTACAACTTTAACTAATCTCGAAATTGAATACTGGATAAATAATAATATAAATGCAAAAGAAACTTATACCTGGACTGGTAATCTATTATTTATGGATACCACAACCATATTATTACCAATTGCAAACTTATGGCAAAGTGGAATTTTATTAAATAATAATGTGTTTAATGCAACAATAAAAAAAGTTAATACGATAACAGATCAATATGTCTATAATAATAATTATCGTTCTAAATTTAATGTTCCAATTACAATAAATAATTCCTTTATTATTGAGTTTAAAACAGGGGCAAATTTTAACGAAAATTCTTATTCAATTACAGATGATCAAGGCAACACTGTTGGATTAAGTAATTTTACTGCAGCAAACACAATTTACAACGACAATTATACTTTATTTAATGGCTGTTATACTTTAAGAGTTTTAGATTATGTAGGAGATGGATTATCCTGGTGGGCTAATACAGCCCAAGGAAATGGGTATGTTAAATTAAGAAATAGTTTAGGGAATTTGATTAAATCTTTTGAACCTGATTTTGGAAGCAGTATTGAATATAATTTCACGGTTTCTAGTGGATCAAATGTTTCGTTTGATAAAAATAATTTTAATTCTAATTGGCGAATACATCCAAATCCTTCGCAAGGTAAATTTACAATCGAAATAAATGATTTAGAATTAACCGAATTAAAAATTACTGATATTATAGGTCATAACATTGAAATCCCTTATGAAAAAAATATAAATTCCATGGAGTTTAATACAAGACTTGTAACACCAGGCGTTTATTTAGTTTCAATAAAAAATGGAACAAACTGGAGCGTAAAAAAAATTATCATTCAATAATTCATTTGATTTTTTTACCTTTACTAAATATATAATTTTATGTCACATCTTATTGCTCCTTCTGTTTTGTCAGCCAATTTTGGTAATTTAAACAAAGACATAGAACTAATTAACAGGAGTGATGCGGATTGGTTTCATTTAGATGTTATGGATGGAGTTTTTGTTCCTAATATTTCTTTTGGATTTCCAATTATAAAAGCCATAAAAAAATTGTCTACAAAACCACTCGATGTTCATTTAATGATTGTGAATCCTGATAATTATACTCTAGCTTTTAAAGAAGTTGGAGCCGACATTCTTACTGTTCATTTAGAAGCTTGTTCACATTTACATCGAAGCATACAAAACATTAAAAACTTGGGTATGAAAGTAGGAGTTGCTATCAATCCTCATACTCCAATTGAGTCTCTAAAAGATATAATTTCGGATATTGATTTAGTTTGTTTGATGAGTGTTAATCCGGGGTTTGGAGGGCAAAAATTTATTGAAAATACTTTTGAGAAAGTTAGAGATTTAAAAATACTCATCGAACAAAAAAAATCTAAAGCTTTAATAGAAATTGATGGGGGCGTGGATTTAAAAAATTATAAAAAACTAATTGAATCTGGCGCTAACGTTTTGGTTGCTGGCAATACTGTATTTAATTCCGAAAATCCAACAGAGACTATTAAACTATTAAAGGCTTAATCTTTTTAATAATATGTAAACAATGAAACTGAATTGCTTCGCATATTTATTTTGTATACTTGTATTTTATAATTGTAAAAAAGAAAATACAAAAACATCCGATGATCCGCCTATTATTCAAAAAATCGACTCATTACTATTAAATTGCGAAAAATTACCAGCTACACCTCAACCTTTTGGATGGCAAGATTCGACCATCAACGAAAACAAAAATATTAATGCGTTTTTCTACAATCCATTAAATAATTTCGAAATTATTTATCAAGTTAACGGTGACATATTTGGTTACAACAAAGTGTTTTTGTATAATACAAATACAAAACAAAATTTATTTTTATTTAATAATGGAAATTACCAAGCTCAAATAAATAATAAAGGTTGGATTGTATTTAACAGTAATGATAATAATATCTTTAAAATCAAGGCAAATGGAGATAGCTTAAAACAACTTACTTTTAACAATATCAGTAACGATCCTAAATGGGATTATACTAACACAACTATTTATTTTTTTAAAAAAGCAACTTTATCATCACCATCTCTTCTCACACAAATTAATACAAAAGGACAAGAATTAAATAGTGTGCCTATAGAATATACTAATTCTGCATTTGCAAAAAAAACAAGTAAATTATTTTATTTAAAAAACTTCAGTAATCGAGTAACTGTCTTTTTAAAAGACATTGCAACAAATAGCGAAACTTTAATAATTTCTTCAAATAAACAATCGAATATTCAACAAAATGATTTTTTTAATTTATCCATTGATAATACTGATGAGAATATGTATTGGACAAATTTTGATGGGATTTATAAATATAATCTATCAAATTCAAAAATAGACACCTTGTATAAAAATTGCGAAAATTCACTTTTTATTAATCCCATACTATCAATTAAAAATAACAAAATGACATTTGTTCACAAAAAAATTAAGGTAATCAATAACAACATTCTTTTTTATACTTACAAAAGCTACCAATTAGATCTAATCACAAAAGAAAGAGAACGAATAGAAATTTATCCTTAATTTTTATTTAAGTAATATCCTTTTTCGCTCGATTTAATTATTCCATCATCTATCATCTCGTTAAAAATTTTTATCCAACTAACACTATTAAGATTTTTCATATGAAAATTTAATTGCTCTAGCGAATATAAATTATGTGTTAATACCAGTATTATTTGTTGTTTTATTTTTTCTAAATCTTTTTGTCGATTATTTATACAAACATCACAGTGGCCACAATTGCTATAATCAATTTCATTAAAATACATTAACAGCTGAACTTGCCTACACAATTTATCATTTTCTGTATAATCAATCACAGATTGTATTCTCTCCGAATAACGTTGCTTTAAATGATAATAATTATTCGGATTAAATTCTAAATATTTTCCATTAATCCGATCTTGATTAAAAAAAAGTTTAGGTAAAGAAGATTGTGGAATAAAAGATAATATTTGTTGTTTATCTAAATATTCTAAATTTTCTTTTACTAATTGAACATTAGTTTTGGTTCTAAAAGCTAAGTCTTTCTCCTTAATATTTCCATAATTTTCGAATAAACCGCCGTAGCTTCTTAATAGTGTTTTAATTAATAACTCATATTTAGGAAACCGAATTTGAAATAAATAAAGTTCTTCTTTGCTAGATAAAAACATTATTTTAGAAGGCTCATAACCACCATCTAAATAAGAAATATAATTTTCTTTTTCAAGAAATTTAATGCTGTTATAAACTAATAAAGGCAAAAGATTATAGCTATTACATAACTTATCAATATCAAACTCTACACTAAATCCCTGGCCCGAACCAACAGCAATTTGAAAATAATTGCATATTGCCTGATAAGTTTGTTTAATATAATCTAAATCAGGAAAAGCAAACTTGAAATTATCTAATAACCTTTGTTGATCTGCTTTGGTATAAAAAATAGTAGAATAGGCAAATTTTCCATCTCTACCTGCCCTACCCGCTTCCTGAAAATAAGCCTCCAAACTTTCGGGCAAATCGAGATGTACCACAAATTTAACATCGGGTTTATCTATCCCCATTCCAAAAGCATTGGTAGCAACAATTACTTGAATTTTATTTTCGATCCATTGATCTTGTATATTTTGTCGATCCTCAAATTTTAATCCAGCATGATAAGCTAAAGATGATATTTTATTTTTTTTTAGAAACAATGCTAAATCTTCAGTCTTTTTTCTATTCCTAACGTAAATTATTCCAGAACCTCCAATATTTGATATTAATTTTTGCAAACGAATAATTTTATTTTCTTCGTATTGAACAACATATCTTAAATCATTTCGAACAAAAGATTGCCTAAACACTTTTTGATTTTTAAAGGCTAATTGATTTTGGATATCATCAGCAACAACTTTAGTTGCACTTGCTGTTAATGCAATAATATTAACATCTTGAAAATAAGATCTTAATTCGGCAATTTTAAGATAACTTGGCCTAAAATCATAACCCCATTGAGATATACAGTGCGCCTCATCTACCGCAATTAAATTAATTGGGAGATAAGATAACTTTTGTCTAAAATTCTCATTTTGTAGTCGTTCAGGAGAAATATACACAAACTGAACATGACCTAATGCTGCATTATTCATAGCAACATCAATTTCATTGTAATGCATAGCTGCTGAAATAGATATTGCAGAAAAACCCTTTTTTTTTAAATTTTGAACTTGGTCATTCATTAAGGCAATTAAAGGGGAAATTACTAAAGTTGTGCCTCCCAAAACAAGAGAAGGAATTTGAAAACAAATAGATTTTCCACTTCCAGTAGGCATCAGGCCTAATGTGTCATTTTTATTTAAAATAGATAAAATAATATCCTCCTGTAAACCCCTAAATTGATCGAAGCCCCAGTGTTTCTTTAATAGATGATGGATATTTTGCTTTATATTTAAATTCAAAATTAAAACCTATTCTGATTACCATTTTTTGCAAATTACGAACTATTTGCCAATTTAATTAAACGAAAATAAGTTATAATTAATCTATTTTAGACATTAAATTTAAAAAATATTAATGCTATTATTACATTGTAAAAAATTTATAATTAATTTATTTGCTATTTTATAATGACTTTAGGATACCTCCAGCAATTAATTATTTTAGTTAAAAGATTACTCGTTTGTTATTTCGTTTATCTTATTTGTAGACTTGCCTTTTTTTGGGGAAATATAAAATATTTTAGCGAAACAACTAGCCTTGATTTATTAAGAAACTGCTTATTGGGATTAAGATTTGATACATTCAGCATTTTTGTAGGAAGCAGTCTTTTTATTTTATTATCTCTCCTCCCAATTAATTTGTTTTATAAATTAAGTTATCAAAAAATCCTTAAATGGCTTTTCATAATACCAAATTCTATTTTTATTTTAACTAATTGCATAGACATAGGCTATTTTCCTTATATAAAAAAAAGATCTAGTTCTGATTTATTTCATCAACTTGCTGGTCAAAGCGACATAAGTAGATTATTACCACACTATTTGAAAGAAAATTGGTGGATTGTAATTTTATACTTTTTACTTGTTTTAATTTTAATTTTAGGCTATTCTCGAATTAAATTATTAAAAGAATCTGATTTAAAAAAACAAACGAAAAAACAATGGTTAACTATTATACTAGTTTTTATTATCAGCAGTGGTCTTGTTGTTTTAGGCATTAGGGGTGGCATGCAAAGAATACCAATCGATATTGTTAATGCAGGATCAATGACAAAAATATCAGAAGTTCCTATTCTTTTAAATACACCATTTACATTAATCAAATCAATCGACCATCAGACGCTTCAAGAATACGAATTCTACAATACTTCTCAATTAAATTCTATTTATTCTCCCTTACACCATTTTAAATCACTAAAATTTAAAAAAGAAAATGTTGTTGTAATTATTTTAGAAAGTTTTTCTAAAGAATATACAAGTTTGGGAGGAGGAAAAAGCTTAACCCCTTTTTTGGATAGCTTAATGGGACAATCATTAACTTTTATTAATGGTTTTTCTAATGGCACAAAATCTATTGAAGGTATTCCAGCAATTTTATCTAGCCTTCCTTCTCTTTATGAAAACCCATTTATAAATTCAATTTACGCCAATAATTATCAAAGCTCATTTGCTACTATTTTAAGTAAAGAAGGCTATAAAACTGCTTTTTTTCATGGAGGAATAAATGGCACAATGAATTTTGATGACTGGTCTCCTTTAGCTGGATATGAAGATTATTTTGGAAAAAATGAATACAATAACAATTCTGATTTTGATGGATATTGGGGCATTTGGGATGAACCTTTTTTGCAATACAGCGTTAAGAAAATGAGCCAGTTTAAAGAACCTTTCCATTCAGCAATATTTACATTGAGCTCACATCATCCTTATTTTGTTCCTGATAAATATAAAAATAAATTTCCAAGAGGTTATTTAGAAAATTCAGAATGTATAGGCTATGCTGATTATTCTTTGAGACAATTTTTTGATTCTGCAAAAAAAACAAAATGGTACAACAACACACTTTTTATTCTTACAGCAGATCACGGGAGTCTTTCTAAAAATTCATTTTACAATAATCCTGTTGGTAATCTTACCATTCCAATTCTTTTTTTTAAACCAGATAATTCATTAAAAAAACAAAATAATTTTGCATTTTCACAAATAGACATTTTACCAAGTGCTCTCAATTATTTGGGATATAATAAGCCATTTTTTGCTTTTGGAAATTCATACAAAGACGAAACTAATGGCCATGATTATTTTTATCAAAACGGCACCTACTTTTCATATTCTGACTCGATTGTTTTTTATTTTAATCAAAATAAAATTAATGCAGTTTATAATTTCAAACAAGATAGTAATTTAACTAAATCAATTCAAAATCAATACCCTAAAATAGATTCAATCTATACAGCCAAGTATCGAGCCTTTATTCAAACATACCATCACACCCTAATTTCCAATTCGGGACATGCAAAATAATTGATTTATATAGTAATAATATCTATGTATATTCGTTAACTGATTATAATTTCTGAAAGCTCATAAATCACATATTTTTTTTGTTTTTATCTGTTTTGTAACAGTTTTTCGTGCCCAAAATGCTCTTATTTCTGGGATTGTTAAAGGAATTGATTCAGAACCAATTGAAGGAGTTCCAATAGTTATAAAAGAAAATGCTCAATATAGCACAATAAGCAACTCTAAAGGAGAATATTCTCTATCAATTGAAAGCGGTAAATTACTAACTCTTGTTTTTTACGATGCCAGTTATACCTCTATTAGCCATGTTTTTACTGCTAAACCAGGAGAAAAACTAAGTTTTGACCCAATTTTAAAGTTTAAAGACGGCTCCAATTTAGATGAAGTATTAGTAACAGACTTTAAACAACGAAGCGAAGAATTTATACGAATTGATGCAAAATTAATTTCAAAATTGCCATCTCCTACGGGCAATATCGAAGATTTAGTAAAAACACAAATTGGAGTTAGTAGTAATAATGAACTTAGTAGCGGCTATAGCGTAAGAGGGGGTAATTTTGACGAAAACCTAGTTTATGTGAATGATATTGAAGTTTACCGACCATTTTTAGTCAGAAGTGGCCAGCAAGAGGGTTTTAGTTTTGCCAATCCAAATATGGTTCAAAATATTAATTTTTCGGCAGGCGGTTTTGATGCTAAATATGGCGATAAAATGAGTAGTGTATTAGATATTACCTATCGAAAACCATTAAAATATGCCGGTTCTGCCTCGGCTAGTTTTTTAGGAGGAAACATTCAATTAGAAGGAATTAGCAAAAACAGATTACTAGCATGGAACATTGGTGCTAGATATCGTTCTAATATTTACCTATTAAAATCTCTGGATACTCAAGGCGAATATAAACCAAGTGCATTGGACATTCAAAGCTTTCTAACTTTTGAAGTTAATCCAAAATTTAAAATAGAATTTTTGGGCAATATCGCAAATAACAAATACTTAGTTATACCAACTAACCGACAAACTACATTTGGAACGGTAAATAACGCCCTTAGATTTACGGTTTATTTCGATGGTCAAGAGTTAATGCAATACACCACTATGATGGCTGGCTTATCATTTAATTTTAGACCTAATAGTAAAACAAAACTTAAATTAATAAGTTCTATTTACCGAGCTAATGAGCAAGAAATTTATACAGTTCAGGGTCAGTATTACATAGATCAATTAGAAGCTGATTTAGGAAAACCTAATTTTGGACAAGTCGCATTTAACCGAGGTGTAGGTACTTTTATAAATAATGGCCGAAACTATTTATCGGCCAATGTTTTTAATTTGGAACATAAAGGCAGTCGAATTATTAATTCAAATAACGAAATTTTATGGGGAGCTCGAGAACAATTTGAAAAAATTGAAGATCATTTAGGAGAATGGAAAACAATTGACTCTGCTGGATTTATTGTGCCTTATAACGCAAATAAAATTGATTTAATAGACGTTTATAAAGCTAATGTTGAATTGCAAAGTATCCGTTCTCAAGCTTATATTCAGCATAATTTTTCAAAACAACTTAAGGACACTTCGAGTTTAAAAGTGACTACCGGATTTAGAGCCAATTACTGGACTGTTAATCAACAAGTTCTTCTCTCTCCAAGATTTTCAATTGCATTTAAACCCAATTGGAAAAAAGATTGGCTTTTTAAATTTAGTTCGGGTATATACTATCAACCTACTTTTTACCGTGAACTAAGAAACATTGATGGAACGCTTAATAAAAACATCAAAGCGCAAAAATCGACACATTTTATTTTAAGTAGCGATTATATTTTTAAAATGTGGAATAGGCCTTTTAAATTTATTATTTCTTCCTATTACAAAGAATTAACCGATATAATTCCTTACGAAATCGATAATGTTCGAATTAGATATTTTGCCAATAATAATTGTAAAGGATATATAGTTGGAACAGACCTTAGAATTAATGGAGAATTTGTAAAAGGTGTTGAAAGTTGGGCAAATATTGGATTCTTGAGAACCTACGAATATTCAACCGACAACATTCATTTTTTATATTACAATAAAGATAAAGAAGAAATTATTAGAGGTTATACCTTCGATCAAGTAAAAACAGATAGTGTTAAAATTGATCCTGGATATATTCCCCGCCCAACAGATCAACTCGTTACTTTTGGCTTATTTTTTCAAGATTATTTACCAAAATATCCAGCATTTAAATTTAATTTAAATTTGCAATTTGGAAGCGGATTACCTTTTGGGCCTCCTACTCACTTTCGTTGGCAACAATTATTACGTATGCCTTCATATCGAAGAGTAGACGCAGGTTTTGCATACAACATATTAAAAGAAAATCGTATAAAAAAAGGAAAAAATAGATTTAATAATTTACAAGACATGTGGGTAAATGTTGAAGTATTTAACTTATTGCAAATTCAAAATACAATCTCTTATACATGGGTAACCGATGTAACAGGCAATCGATACGCTATCCCAAATTACTTAACAAATAGACAAATAAATATTAAATTACAAATCAGATTTTGATTTCATAGCTTTTTCACAATTTATCCAATTATCAACAATTAAGGGAATTTTATATCAATTTATGTAATTTTATCACTAATGTTTAGTGTTAACCCAAAAGAAGTCAGTGTTTCGACATTGCAAAAGTATATTCAAAATGCTGTAGTACCTCGTCCTATTTGCTTTGCAAGTACTATTTCTAAAAACGGAGAGCCTAATTTAGCACCATTTAGTTTTTTTAATGTATTTTCATCAAATCCTCCAATAGCCGTGTTTTCTCCTGCATATAGTGGGCGAACTGGCGCTGCAAAAGACACGCTTACCAATGTAATAGAAGTGCCAGAGTGCGTTATTAATATGGTTAATTACGATATGGTACATCAAATGAATTTAGCAAGCAATCCATTTGAAAAAGGGGTTAACGAATTTATTAAATCTGGTTTTACTCCTATTGATTCTGAATTTGTAAAACCTTTCAGGGTGAAAGAAAGTCCGGTTCAAATGGAATGTAAAGTAATTGAGGTGAAAGAATTAGGTAAACAAGGAGGTGCTGGAAATCTAGTAATTTGCGAGATTATAAAAATTCATATAGATAGTAAAGTTTTAACACCAGATAATCAAATAGACGTTCAAAAAATGGATTTAATTTCTCGGATGGGAGACGATTGGTATTGCAGAGCAAATGGCGAAGCCTTATTTGAAGTTAAAAAGCCGATCTCAACAATCGGAATTGGTTATGATGCAATACCGGATAGGATCAAACAGAGTGTGATTTTAAACGGAAATAATTTAGGCTTACTAGGAAGTATAGTCTCCATTCCTATTCAAGAGGAAATATCAGAATTTAAAAAAACAGTACCACAATTTAACGATTTAAAAGAACAGCATTTATATGCTAAAAGTCTACTAGAAATCAATAAAGTTAAAGAAGCATGGATGGTGTTACTTTAAATTGATATCCATACTTTTAATACTAAATATTATTTTCTAAATTAGTGAAATAAAAAACATAAATAAGTAATCAATAAAATCAATATATCATGGAAGTAACAGGAACACTAAAAACTAAATCTGAAACGGTAAAAGTAAGCGAACGTTTTCAAAAAAGAGAATTTGTATTAACCACAGAAGGGAGTACTCCATATCCTCAACACATCAGTTTTCAATTAAACCAAGACAAATGTCCTCTGTTAGATTCATTTGGAGATGGCGAAGAGTTAAGAGTTCAATTTAATTTAAGAGGCCGCGAGTGGAATGGACCACAAGGCATAAAATATTTTAATACGCTCGAGGCTTGGCGAATTGAAAAAGTTCAGGGTAGTAACTCAGCATCTACTTCAAGTCAAAATTCGGCATCAACTAATAATACTAGCATTGATAACTCATCATCAACACCTGTTTTTTCTAGTAATGTTGGTGATAACGACGATTTACCTTTTTAGTTTAAACTAAATCTAAAACGAAATAGATGTTAACATCTTCTATTTCGTTTATTTATTTTGAACTAATTCAAACGCTAAAAAATAATGCGTTAAACCAATTATGACAAAAAAAAACGCTACTGTTCTATTAATATATACTGGTGGAACAATTGGTATGATTCAAGATAATCTGAGTGGAGAATTAAGGCCATTCGATTTCAAATCGCTAACAAAACAAATTCCAGAATTAAATAAATTAGACATTGAGCTCTCCTCAATTGCTTTTCAAAAACCAATCGATTCATCTAATATGAACCCTTCGATATGGATTGATTTAGCAGTTATAATTAAAAGTAATTATAAAAAATACGATGGATTTGTAATTTTACATGGTAGCGACACCATGAGTTATACTGCCAGTGCCTTAAGTTTCATGTTAGAAAACTTAAATAAGCCAGTGATTTTAACGGGTTCACAATTACCAATAGGTATTATTCGAACCGATGGAAAAGAGAATTTAATTACTGCCATAGAAATCGCAGGTGCAAAAGAAAAAGGTAAAACTATAATCAGCGAAGTTTGTATTTACTTTGAATACAAATTATATCGTGGCAATCGTACGTATAAATACAATAGCGACCATTTCGATGCTTTTAAATCTCCCAACTACCCTACTCTTGCTGAAGCTGGCGTTGAAATTAAATACAATAAAAATGCTCTAATTAAAAAAAACAAAAAAAAATTAATAGTTCACACTAAAATAGAAAATAATATTGCCGTATTAAAATTATTTCCAGGTATTAATAAAAAAATAACATCTTCTATTCTTAACTCCAAAGAAATAAAAGCAATTGTTTTAGAAAGCTTTGGTGCCGGAAATGCAAGTACAGAAACGTGGTTTATTAACGAATTAAAACGAGCAATTAACAAAGGAGTTATTATTTTAAATATTACTCAATGCTCTGAAGGAAAAGTAATTCAAGGAAAATACGAAACAAGTTCACAATTAAAAAAAATAGGAGTAATTAGTGGGGCTGATTTAACCTTTGAAAGTGCAATAACAAAACTAATGTTTTTATTAGGACAAGAAAACAACATAAATAATATAAAAAAATCACTTTTGAGTAATTTGAGAGGCGAATTAACTGTATAGATTAATATGAAAATATGTAAAAACATTCTCGAAACCATTGGAAATACGCCAATGGTTAAAATAAATAAAATCACAAAAGATTTACCTTGCGATGTATATGCAAAAATCGAAACATTTAATCCAGGCAATTCTACTAAAGATAGAATGGCTATTAAAATGATAGAAGATGCTGAAAAAGATGGTAGCTTAAAACCAGGAGGGACAATTATAGAAGGTACCAGCGGAAATACAGGAATGGGACTAGCTATTGGTGCAGTTATAAAAGGGTACAAATGCATATTTACTACCACCGACAAACAAAGTAAAGAAAAAGTTGACGCATTGAAAGCATTTGGAGCCGAAGTAATTGTTTGCCCCACAAATGTTGAACCAGAAGACCCTCGCTCTTATTACTCTGTATCATCGCGATTAGTTAAAGAAACTCCTAATTCATGGAAACCCAATCAATATGATAACTTAAGCAATTCGGCAGCTCACTATGAGCAAACTGGTCCCGAAATATGGAATCAGACTGATGGAAAAATTACGCACCTAGTCGTTGGTGTTGGAACTGGAGGTACTATTTGCGGTACAGGTAAATATTTAAAAGAAAAAAATCCGAAAATTAAAATTTTAGGCATCGATACCTATGGATCAGTGTTTAAAAAATATAAGGAAACTGGCATCTTTGATAAAAATGAAATTTATCCCTATGTCACCGAAGGTATTGGCGAAGATTTTTTACCAGCAAATGTAGATTTTAGTATTATTGATCATTTTGAAAAAGTTAGTGATAAAGATGCTGCGATAATGACTCGGAGAATTCCAAGAGAAGAAGGTATTTTTTCTGGAAATAGTGCTGGATCAGCTATGGCTGGATTATTACAAATGAAAGATAAATTTAAAAAAGGGGATGTTGTTGTAGTTATTTTTCATGATCATGGCACCCGTTACATGGGAAAAATGTTCAACGATGATTGGATGTTCGAACGGGGCTTTCTTTAAAATTTAGTGTAAAACGTACTGACATTTATTATAATTTTTAGCTATTTCAAAAATTAATTAAATCTTAATTATTTGTTTCTTTTTTAAATAGATTCTAATTTCAATTGAGAAAGTTTTAAAGACATTGTATTTACTAACTGAATTAAAGATTTTTCGGCCATAGATTTTATAAAAGGATTTAAATCTCCGTACAGCTCAATTTTACATTCTCCATTTTGATTAGCCTCACCGATAAAAAAAACCTTTAAATTAAAATTAAAATTTGCTAAACCCTCGCTAGCAAACAAAATATAATCGGGAGTATGTTTTTCAATAATTTTAATTTTCATTGACGTAATTCCTTTGATATTAAAAGAACACTGATCTTCCGAACATTTAAAATCTTCAATCCTATCTTCAGGCAAAATCGAATTAAAATTTTTAAAATCACTAATAAATAAAAATAAACTTATGAGGTTTGACTGAGTGGAATTATTCTCACTATGGATTGAAAATGCAGACATGAATTATTTTCATTATGATTTTGAAATATTAAAAATAAACTTAAAAAAAATCAAGCCCAAGTTTTTGGTTTTTGACGCCATTTTTTTAAACTATCTAAATCTTTTTCGTTTATATATTCTTTTTTAACAGCAGTTTCAATAAGCGTATCATAATTGGTGAGTGTTTCTAAGCGACATTTAGCTTTTTTAAAATTTTGAACAGATTCTTCAAAACCATAAGTAAAAATAGCTGCCATTCCCTTAACTAAACAACCTTTTTCTCGAAGAGCATCAACAGCCTTTAAACTACTCCCTCCGGTACTAATTAAATCTTCTATGACTACAACATTTTGTCCACTTTCAAAGTGACCCTCAATCATATTTGTTAAACCATGTTTTTTTTCTTCGCTTCTAACATAAACAAATGGCAATCCCATTTCTTGAGCTACTAAAACTCCAATAGCAATGCCCCCCGTTGCAACACCAGCAATTAAATCGGGCATTGGAAAATGATTATTAATTGTTTGAACAAAATGCTGCCGAATATAGTTCCTAATTTTGGGGTAAGAAAGTGTTTTTCGATTATCGCAATAAATTGGAGATTTTATTCCACTAGCCCAAGTAAATGGATTTTCGGGTTGTAATTTTATGGCTTTTATTTGTAATAAAAATTCAGCAACTTTATACGCGGTATCATCAAAAGAGGTCATAACCCAAATTTAAATTTTGTTTCATTACAATAATTATTTTTTTATGAACATACAAATATATTTTAATAATAAGTTTATAGAATTATCTTCTAATGACATTCAAAATTCACAAAATCAAGCAATTAAAAAAAGCTATCTTTTAAACGACAATAAGTTAAACTTTAATAAAATTATAGATGAATTTTTATTTGATCCATCAAACGATAGCATAAAAATAGTTTTTTCTGATTTAAATACATTATTGGAGCTATTTAAATCTAAATTTTACTATATAGAAGCTGCAGGAGGTTTTATTGAAAAAGATAATGAGTTTTTATTTATTCACCGTCAAGGAATATGGGATTTGCCTAAAGGAAAACTCGAAAAAGGAGAAACGATAAAAAACGCTGCTATTAGAGAGTGTGAAGAAGAGTGTGGCATCAAGCAATTAACTATAACGAAACAACTTTCATCTAGCTTCCACCTATACAAATACAAAAAAGGCTTTGCCTTAAAACAAAGTTATTGGTTTTATATGAAAAGTGACTATTCAAAAAAATTAACTCCTCAAATTGAAGAGGATATTGATGAAGTAAAATGGTTTTCTAAACATGAAATAGAAACAATTATTATTAAACATACTTATTATACCATAAGGGATGTTATCAATGAAGCGCTAGGAATTAGAGCTAAATAGAATAAAGATTAGATCTAAATAATCAAAAAATTAAACTCTATTGTATTATTATTCTTATCTTTGTAAGCAAGTATTTCTATCGCCATTATTAAATTAATGGAGGAAAGTCCGGGCAACAAAGAGCAATTCGCCATTTGAAAGGATGGGTACAAAAGCAGAAATGTTATGTAACAGAGAGTGCCACAGAAAACCAAGTAGCCTAAGGTGTAAACTGAGGGTGATAGTGAAAATGTGAGGTAAGAGCTCACAAGCATAGTTAGCAATAATTGTGTTGGGTAAACCTCGAATGTTGAAAGGCCAAATAGGTTGTGGATATAAGGCTGCTCGTCTTATTTCAGAAATGAAGGCCACAATGGGTAGGTCGCAAAGATAAATGATAGATATATTATTCTTAACGAATAATGAAACAGAACCCGGCTTATAATACTTGTTTTTTTATTTACAACAGCATTAAATTGCATAAATTAAATCTTGTTATCTCATAACATGACTAATTCTGAAAAAATAAAATTTAAAGAACTATTAAAAAAAGAATGTGGCTTTTTATTAAAAAAACGAAGCATTAATTCAAATTCTGCCATGCAAGATTCTCAAGAATCAGCAAATAATCAAGAGAAAAGCTCGGCGGGTGATAAATATGAGACCTCAAGAGCAATGGGTCAAATAGATAGGGATATGTATGCTTATCAATTATTAGAAGCTGAGAAAGACTTGAATATAATAACGAATCTAGAAATTGATAAAATAAATCAAGTTATAAAACCAGGTTCGGTATTTGAAATAAACTCTCAACTAATTTTTGTCGCCATTGGATTAGGCTCAATTAAAGTAAACAACATCTCTGTTCTTGTTATTTCTTATAAATCGCCATTATATGAGCAATTAAAATTTAAAGCTGTTGGAGATCATGTCTTTTTCAAAAATGAAAACCATCAGATTGAAACTATCTTTTAAAAAAATTATTTGATAGTAATTTGACTTATAATTTCTGAGCAAATAAATACAGCTGCGTTTCCATCTCCATATAGTTTTGGAAAAGAAAGATCTTTTTTTGCAATTAATTGCTCAAAACTAAATTTAATTTTATTTTCATCTGCATCTGCAATTAATGCGGCACCGTTCTCTAATAATTCAATCCATTCTGTTTCTGGCCTTAGAATAACACAAGGTTTTTCAAAATAAAAAGCTTCTTTTTGAACACCTCCACTATCCGTCATAACCAGGCAACAATTCTTCTCTAAGGCGAGCATTTCTAAAAAGGAAACAGGAGAAATTATTTTAAAATTAGAATTTAATCGAATGGCTTCTACTAAATCTTTTGATAAATTACGATCTAATAAATTTGAGGTTCGAGGATGCAGAGGTAAAACGATTTGTAATTGGTGATTAATTGATATATCATTTAATGATTTGAATAATGCATTTAAACGAATTGGCTCATCAGTATTATTATTACGATGAATAGTGGCAAGAATAAACCCATTATTTTTTAATTTTAAATCATTAATAATAGAAGTTTTTACATCAGAAATCTTCGAAAAAAACAAACTGTTATCATACATCACATCGCCACAATGATAAATTTTAGGATTATCTATTGAATATGGGGCTTTGGTTTGAGACAAAAAACCTTCTTGAATTAAATTATTAAAACCTGTTTTAGTTGGCGAAAATAAAAGTGTACTCACGTGATCGCACATAATACGATTAATCTCTTCAGGCATAGATTTATTAAAAGATCTTAGGCCAGCTTCTATATGAATAACGGGTATATGAATTTTACTTGCAGCCATTGCTCCTGCGAGCGTAGAATTAGTATCACCATATAATACAATCGCATTTGGTTTTTCAATTAACAAAACATCTTCAATTGCCGAAATCATTGTGGCAGTTTGTTTACCGTGGTTTCCACTGCCAACATTTAAATTATAATTAGGAAGAGGGATTTCTAACTCATCAAAAAAAACTTGACTCATATTATCATCATAATGTTGGCCAGTATGAACAATAATTTCAGTTATTTGACTTGAAAAATTATTTTTAATGGCCCTACTTAATGCAGCAGCCTTTATAATTTGAGGTCGAGCGCCTATAATGGTAACAATTTTTATCATAAATTATAAAGCAAATTTATAGAAAAAAAATGGACTTTTTTATTAAACAATTTATAAGTAAAAACTAAAATATTTTAAATTACAATAAATTTTCGTCTGCAAAACTAAAGTAATTTAAATCACCTATGATCAAATGATCGAGTAAAGAAACATCAAATAAAATTAAAGCTGATTTTAATTTAATTGTTATCTCTTTATCTTGTTTACTAGGTATAATTTGACCACTTGGATGATTGTGAGCAATAATTATTCCACTGGCATTATTTTCAATTGCTGATTTACAAATTAATCTAACATCAACTATGGTTCCACTAATGCCGCCTTTACTAATAAATTCTTCTTTTATAACTTGATTAGCACGGTTTAAAATTAAAAGCCAAAATTCTTCATGGGGCAAATCACTTAAACGTTTTTGAAACAATTGATAGGCTGTTTTGCTTGAAGTAATTTTAATACGTTCTAAAGAATTCAAATCTGATTTTCTTCTACCTAATTCAAAACTAGCCGCAATATTTATAGCTTTTACAATACCAATTCCTTTAAATTTTTTTAAATCGTTTAAACTTAATTTAGCTACTTCATTAATATTATTTTTATTTTGATGTAGCATTCTCTGTGCTAATTGAACAGCTGTTTCAGTTTTGTTACCCGAGCCTAAAATTATAGCTAATAACTCAGCGTCACTTAACGATTGTCGACCAAGCGCAACCAATTTCTCGCGAGGGCGATCATCCTGTGCCAAAGATTTTAAATTTAAATGGGTTTGGTTTTCTTTCATCTATAGCTAAATTACAAAATTGATTTTCAAAACCATATAGTTTATGTAATTTTATATCGAATTTATGTCCATTTTTAAAGCAGAATCTCTTCAAATTTTTAAAATTAAAGAATTTAGGTTATTTATTCTAGTTCGTTTTTTTTTAACCTTAGCTATTCAAATGCAATTTAGTACCATTTACCTTCAGGTCTATTACGAATATTCTAAAGAAGAGATCTACTTAGGACTAATTGGGCTTACAGAGGCTATACCATTTATTATTACATCCTTTTTTAGTGGTCATATTGCCGACAAAGTTCACAAAAAACAAATTTTAAGTATTGGCATTTTGTTACTCCTTTTTGGAGCTATCTTTTTATTTTTTAATTCAACGCAAAAACTATTATTATTTAAAGATTTAGGCTTAACTGCATTATTCAGTATTGTATTTTTATTCGGAATTATTCGCTCATTTTTAGCCGCAACAACAAATCCATTTTTAAGTCATTTAGTTCCTCGACATCAGTTTACAAATTCTGCAACTTGGAATAGCACGGCCTGGCATACTGGCGCTATATTAGGACCCGTTTTAGCAGGAATTATTTATGGGTATAATAATAAATTTAATGCTTCGTATTGCCATTTTACAGAAGTGTTTCTATTTTTAATATCCTTAATTTTTTTGTTGCAAATTAAAAATAAAGGCTTAGCTCAAATACACGAGAAAAAAGAAACAATTTTTGATAGTATAAAATTAGGACTAAATTTTGTTTATAAAAATAAAATGGTTTTAAGTGCTATATCTCTTGATTTATTTGCAGTATTATTTGGTGGCGCAGTTGCATTGATTCCAGCATTTACAGATAAAGTTCTACATCTAGGGCCCCAGGCTTATGGTTTCTTAAGAACTGCACCTGCTATTGGAGCTGTTTTAATGGCATTGATTATGGTAATGTATCCTCCTTCAAAAAAAGCAGGTTTAGCTTTAATTTGGTCTGTAATTGCCTTTGGTGTTTTTACCATTTTATTTGCTTTATGTAAAAATTATTGGTTAGCTTTTTTAATGTTATTTTGCACTGGTGCTTTTGATAATGTAAGTGTTGTAATTAGACATAGTATTTTGCAATTAATGACGCCAGATAATATGCGGGGGAGAGTAAGTGCAATAAACGGGATATTTATTGGCAGCAGCAACGAAATTGGAGCATTTGAGAGTGGACTTAGTGCAAAATTAATCGGCTTGGTTCCATCCATTATTTTCGGAGGAACAATGACAATTTTAGTTGTTTTAGGAATTGATAAAATAAATCCGAAATTAAAAAAGTTAGATATTCAAGCACTCAATTAATGAAAAAAGAACTTTTAGCAATTAAAGATTTTTTAGACGAAAGTTATTTAAAATATAATACTAATTTATTTATTGAATCAGATCCCATTAGTATTCCTAGAAAATTTTCAAAAAAAGAAGATATTGAGATAGCAGGCTTTTTATCAGCAACTATTGCCTGGGGAAATAGAAAATCTATTATTTCTAATGGAGAAAAACTAATGAAATTAATGGATAATGCTCCACATGATTTTATTATAAACCATAATAAAAACGAATTAAAACCATTAGAAAAATTTGTCCATAGAACATTTAATGGTAAAGACTGTTTGTTTTTCATTAAATCTCTCCAAAATATTTATAAAAATTTTGGTGGTTTAGAAAATTCATTCGGCGGAGTAGAGAAAAAGTTTAATGGTTGTTTAAAAAATAGATTAATATACTTTAGAACATTATTTTTAGAGACCCAACATTTAGCTCGATCAGAAAAACACATTTCAAATCCTATCCAAAAATCAAGTGCAAAAAGATTATGCATGTATCTAAGATGGATGGTAAGACAGGATAAAAAAGGAGTTGATTTTGGAATATGGAAAAGTATTTCTAGTCAAGATTTATGCTTGCCTTTAGATGTTCATACAGGAAATGTGAGCAGAATATTAGGTTTACTCAAAAGAAAACAAAACGATTGGCAGGCTGTTGAAGAAATTACTGATATTTTAAAATCATTTGATGCAAAGGATCCAATCAAATATGATTTTGCATTATTTGGTTTAGGGATTGATGGAGCATTGAAAGAAAGTTCAAAATTAAAATTGTGAATCAAATTGATTAATGTTTGATTTTATTTTTAAATATTTTTTCAAACTTCTCTAATTTTGGTTGAATTAAAAATTTGCAATATCCTTCTTCTGAATTTAAATTATAATAATTTTGATGATACTCCTCAGCAGCATAGTAATTAGTAAATGGAACAATTTCAGTAATTACAGGATTTTGAAATGCTTTTTCATCATTAATTTGTTTTTTATACTGCTCAGCAAGTAATTTCTGTTCAGTTGTGTGATAAAAAATAACCGAACGATACTGAGTCCCCATATCATTTCCTTGACGGTTTAGTGTAGTTGGATCATGAGTTTTCCAAAAAACTTCGAGTAACTCAGAAAATCTTATTTTAGAAGGATCAAAAATAATTTGACATACTTCGGCATGACCAGTATTTCCATTACAAACTTCTTTGTATGTAGGATTTTTAATACTTCCACCGGCATACCCACTTTGAACACTTTGAACACCATTTAAGTTTTGAAAAATAGCTTCAACACACCAAAAACATCCAGCCCCAAAAGTAGCGGTATCTGTTGTTGATTTTATTTTTGACAAACTTTCTAGCGAGTTTTGATTTTTTTGAGAATCCATAGACAATTGATAAAAATTTGTATTGTTGTTACTTTCAGAGCAGTTGCAAAATAAAAATTGAGTAATAAAAATTAAAAAAAAAGTATTAATAAAATTTGCTAACATTTATAAATTTATTTAACAGCGTCGTCTTTATTTATTATTATTTTAGGTTTCTTTTGTTTTTTTTGTTTTTTAGGTTTACCGCCTTTTTCTCTTCCTGTTAAATCAAAATATTTTTTTATTTTATCATTATTTCCAACTATTTTCATACTTCCGTCGATATCCCATTCTAAAATATTAAAATTCATCATTAAGGTTTGATTTAATTTGTCAGTAAATGTACTTTCAACAACTAATAATCGAACCTCTGTATCAGTAGAATCAACATATACAGAATCTTTATTGATTCGATAACTAATCCACTTGTACCGAAATTTTTTTTTCAAATAAGAACTATATAACTTTCCGTTTTTAAACTTTATACGATCCATAATGGATTTTTTTGCCGGAACATTGTCCTTTACCTCAGTTAGTTGAATATTAAATTTACGTTTATGTAAAAAATCTTTTTCATCCTTAAAAGATAAACACGTCAAAATAACCAATAATAAAATAATCCTTTTTAGATAAAATTTTTTATTAAATTGCATATAGGTTAAAAATAAATTAAGTTTTTAATAAATAATTTAACAAAAATATAAATAATATTTTAACAATCTCTGTTAAATAAAATAATAGGATGCAGCCACTCGCAGATCGAATACGTCCAAAAAATTTAAATGAATATATTGGTCAAAAACACATTATAGGCAAAGATTCAGCTTTACTAAATGCTATTAAACAAAACTTACTCCCTTCTTTAATTTTATGGGGGCCTCCTGGTGTTGGCAAAACATCTTTAGCTCTTATTATTGCTACTGAGTTAAAAAGGCCTTTTTATATGATTAGTGCAATAAATAGTGGGGTAAAAGATATTCGAGATGTTATTGAGAAAGCTAGCGATACAAACATATTTAATCAAGATAAACCTGTTTTGTTTATCGATGAAATTCATCGTTTTAATAAATCTCAGCAAGATTCTCTTTTGAGTGCTGTAGAAAAAGGTACGATAACCTTGATTGGTGCAACTACCGAAAACCCTTCTTTTGAAGTAATACCAGCATTACTTTCACGCTGCCAAGTCTATGTTTTAAAATCATTAGAAGAAGAAGATTTATTAAGTTTAATTCAACATGCTATTAAAGATGATTTGGTGCTTTCTCAAAAACAGATTGAATTAAAAGAACATGAAGCTTTAATTCGATTAAGTGGAGGCGATGCTCGTAAATTATTAAATGCATTAGAAATTACTGTAAATAGTACTCAAGAAAAAAAAATAGTAATTACGAATGAGTTAGTTTTAAAAATAGTTCAACAAAATTTAGCCTTATACGATAAAAATGGCGAGCAGCATTATGATATTATTTCGGCATTTATTAAATCAATTCGTGGAAGTGACCCTAACGCAGCTGTATATTATTTAGCCCGAATGCTCAAAGGTGGTGAAGATCCATTGTTTATTGCCAGACGATTATTGATTTTAGCAAGCGAAGACATTGGCAACGCAAATCCAAACGCTTTATTATTAGCTAATAATTGTTTTACCGCAGTAAATGTGATTGGGATGCCAGAGGCAAGAATTATTTTGAGTCAATGCGTTACTTATTTAGCTTGTTGTAATAAAAGTAATGCTTCTTATTTAGCTATTAACGATGCTTTTAACCTGGTAGATAAAACTGGTGATTTAGCTGTCCCGCTTCAACTTCGAAATTCGCCTACAAAGCTAATGAAACAATTGGATTATGGGACAGATTATAAATATGCTCATGATTACGAAAACAATTTTACAGAACAAGAATTTTTGCCAGATCATATAAAGGGTACAAAAATTTATGAGCCAGGAAATAATGATCGTGAAACTGAACAAAGAAAATATTTAAAAAAACTATGGAAAGAAAAATACGGTTATTAAAATAAATTATAAACTCCAGTATGTAATCCCTTTTATATGATTCCTATAAATACCTTTTACATCTACTAATACTCCTTTATTAGAAAGTATAGATTTAAAATATTTTTCATCTAGTTTTTTATATTCTTGATGATTTACAGCTACAATAACACCGTCATAGCCTTTTCCTAATTTACTTAAACCAAAGCCATATTCATGTTTAAGTTCTTCATTTTTGGCATGCGGGTCTACAATTTCGACTTTTACTCCAAATGATTTTAATTCTTTTACAATATCAGACACTTTACTATTACGAATATCGCTAACATCTTCTTTAAAGGTAGCGCCCATTATTAATACTTTTGATTTTGAAATATTTTTTCCTGCCGCAATAATTTTTTTTACTGTAGTTTTTGCTACATAAAATCCCATACTATCATTAACATATCTGCCGCTATTAATTACGCGAGCGTGGTAACCGAGCGATTCAGCTTTATGAGTTAAATAATAAGGGTCAACGCCAATGCAATGACCACCAACTAAGCCTGGAAAAAATTTTAAAAAATTCCATTTAGTTCCTGCAGCTGCAAGTACATCATAAGTATTAATATTCATTTTATTAAAAATAATAGACAATTCGTTCATTAAAGCAATGTTAACGTCTCGCTGAGTATTTTCAATAATTTTAGCTGCCTCAGCTACTTTAATGCTGCTAGCTTTATGTGTACCAGGTTCTACAATAATTTCATAAATTTTTGCAATGTTATCTAAACTCTCTTTATCGCAACCACTAACAATTTTTAATATTTTAGTGATGGTATGTTCTTTATCTCCCGGATTTATTCTCTCGGGTGAATAACCAACTTTAAAGTCTTTAATAAATTTTAAACCCGAATGTTTTTCTAAAACCGGAATACAATCCTCCTCAGTACAACCTGGATAAACGGTAGATTCATAAACCACGTAATCTCCCTTTTTTAAAACCTTACCTACAGTTATTGAAGCATTTATTAATGGGCTTAAATCTGGTAAATTATGCTCATCAATGGGAGTTGGAACTGCAACTATAAAAAAATTTGCTTTTTTTAAATCTTCTATTTGATGCGTAAAACGAATATCTGATTTTTTAAAATCATCTTTACTTAGTTCAAAACTTGGGTCAATTCCTTTTTTCATTAATCCAACGCGCTTTTCATTAATGTCAAAACCAATTACTTTTACTTTTTTTGCAAAAGCTAAAGCAATAGGTAATCCAACGTATCCAAGACCAATTACGGCAACAGTTGATTCTTTTTTTACTATTTTAGAAAACATATTCATGTCTCATTTATTTAAATTAAATTTATTTAATCAAGTTTAAAGGCCTTAAAGCGTATATGCGTTCTATCATATCTACCACTTTTAATCCTTCTAAAGCATTTGTTGTAATCTTATTTTTTCCATTAATAGTTTCTACAACATTTTCAATTACATTGTGATGATTGTTAGCAGAGCCTTTATAAGACCCGTAATCATTTGCCGGATTGGTTTCTTTTAATACAGGCAATTCATAATCACTAATATTACACACTTCAATCTGATCCATGTATTGACCACCAACTTTCACACTCCCTTTACTCCCAATAATAGTTAAAGAAGATTCTAAATTCTTATCCCATACGGCTGTCGAATAATTAATACTTCCCATACCACCATTTAAAAAATCAAAACTTACAAAACCACTGTCTTCAAAATCCGTGTTGTTTTGGTGATTAAAATCGGCGAATTTTGCCTGAATATTAGTGATATCACCAAATATCCAATACATAATATCTATCCAATGACTAAACTGAGTAAATAATGTGCCACCATCTAATTCAGAAGTCCCTTTCCAATTGTCTATTTTATAATAACGGTCGTCGCGATTCCAATAGCAATTTAATTGTACCATATAAATATCACCTAACACTTTATTTGAAACAATATCTTTTAACCAAACACTTGGGGGCGAGTATCTATTTTGCATCACACAAAAAACTGTTTTGTCGTGATTTAATGCAGAAAAAATAATCTTTTCACAATCAGCTTTAGTTAAAGCCATAGGCTTTTCTATTACTACATGTTTGTTTTGTTCAATTGCTTTTAATGCATGATTGGCGTGCAAACCATTTGGAGTACACACATTTATAACCTGAATTTCGGGATGTGCATTTAGCATTTCATCAACAGAATGATAAAATTCTTCTGTAATCGTTTCAATCCCTAATTTTTCTTTTGGAAGAATATCGCATACAGCTATTAGTTCACAATCTTTGTTGCGACGAACCATTTCGGCGTGACGTTTACCAATATGCCCTTGACCAATAATTGCAAATTTTGTTTTTTTATTTTCCATCTTAAATTAATCGATCCTAATCACTTTATTATTTTCCAACTTATAATTCTGTTCACTTTCTTTGCATTTAGCAAATCCGTGGTTATCAAATTCTAATTTATGCCCAAATTCGCTCATCCATCCAATTTGACGCGATGGGTTCCCAACAACTAAAGCATAATCAGGAACATGTTTTGTAACTACTGTTCCGGCTCCAATAAATGCATACTTTCCAATATCATGACCACAAACTATTGTCGCATTTGCACCAATAGTTGCTCCTTTGCCAACATGAGTTTTAGCATACTCTGATTTACGATTAATAGCGCTCCGAGGATTAATAACATTGGTAAAAACCATTGAAGGACCTAAAAAAACATCGTCGTCGCAAATTACACCAGTATAAATTGAAACATTATTTTGAACCTTCACGTTTTTTCCTAAAATCACATTTGGAGAGATCACAACATTTTGTCCCAAATTACAATTTTCGCCCAACTTACAATTTGACATGATATGCGAAAAATGCCAAATTTTAGTTCCCTCTCCTATTTCACAATGTTCATCAATAATTGAGCTAGGATGTGCATAATATTTTAAATTCATTATAATTTATTAGGTTTGTAAAATTACTAAAATTGGTCGTTATAGAAAAATATAATTTAGGTTAATGAATTGATATAAATTCACAGAATAATAATTTAATATATTTGTGCTTCACAAAATAATATGAAAAATAATTTTAAACAATATCTACCTCATGCAATCGCTGTATTAGCTTTTGCAATACTTACAATCATTTATTTTAAACCTCTTTTTACTGGTAAAGAATTAAAACAAGATGATATTGCTCGACACAAAGGAATGAGCAAAGAAATTGTTGATTATCGAACAAAAAATAATAGCGAACCTTTATGGACCAACTCCATGTTTGGAGGGATGCCGGCTTATCAAATTTCCACCTTATATCCCGGAAATTGGATTGCTAAATTAGATAATGCGTTTAAATTATTTATACCATTACCAGCAGGTTATTTATTTTTATATTGTTTGGGTTTTTTTATACTACTACTTTGTGTAAATATAAATCCTTGGCTAGCATTAGTAGGAGGTTTAGCCTATGGTTTAAGTTCGTATTTTATTATTATTTTGGAAGCAGGTCATAATTCTAAAGCAAATGCTTTGGGATACTTACCAGCATTACTTGGTGGAATTTTATTGTTATTTAAGAACCGATATTGGCTTGGTTTATCTGTAACTTCTTTATTTACAGCCATGGAACTTAATGCCAACCATGTTCAAATATCATATTACGGGTATATATTAATAGGTTTTATAATTTTTGGTTATTTTATTAATGCTTTAAAAACTAAAACAATTGGACTGTTTGTAAAAGCATTCAGTTTATTTCTTATTTCAACCTTCATAGGCCTTTTACCTAATTTCGGCAACATTTCTACAACTAACGAATATGGCAAATTTAGTACTCGCGGAAAATCAGAATTAACTATTAATAGCCAGCTAAAAAATAACGATAACAATAAAACATCTGGTTTAGACGAAGATTATGCCACCCAATGGAGTTATGGTATTGGAGAAACATTTACTTTTTTAATCCCTGATTTTAAGGGGGGGCCAAGCAGCTCTATTAAAAGTGCAGATGCTTCAGCTCTAAAAAAAGTAAATCCCGAATATAGAGAACAGGTAGCGAATAGCAGCTCTTATTTTGGCAACCAACCTTTTACTAGCGGGCCCGTTTATATTGGAGCAATTATTGTTTTTTTGGCGCTAATAGGTTTGTTTATAATTAAAAATCCAATTAAATGGCCTATTGTAATTGTAACGCTTCTTACAATTACTCTTGCATGGGGAAAAAACTTTATGAGTTTAACCGACTTTTTTATGCATAACATACCTGGATATAATAAATTTAGAGCAGTTAGTATGATTTTAATAGTGGCTGAATTAACCATACCATTATTAGCCATGTTAGCTATAAATGAACTTTTTAAAATAAAAAACTGGAATGATAAAATAAAACTAAATTTAATAAAAGCTGATTTATCACTTAAAAAAATATTAATTACTTGCTTAATTATTGTTGGAGGTTTTTGTTTAATTAGTTATTTGTTCCCAGATATTTTAAATACATTTTTAGCCGATAATGAAGACAAACAACTGATTGAACAAGCCGTTAGTGCAGGTAATCCAGAAAATCAAGTTAAACCTTATGTTGCCGAATTAATGCCTCAATTAGAAATAGCACGTAAAGCAATTTTTAAATCCGATGCGTTCCGCTCTCTAATTTTTATTCTATTGGCTTTTGGGTCTCTTTACCTGTTTTATACAAATAAAATTAAAAAGGAAATGTTAATTACCTCTTTGGGTATTTTTATTTTAATAGACTTATGGACTGTTGATGCCAGATATTTAAACGATAAATCATTTATTACTAAAGAACAAAATATGCAAAGCATCACTTCAAAAACTGCAGCAGATGATGAGATTTTGAAAGATTCGGATATTAATTATCGAGTTTTAAACCTAACAGTTAATACCTTTAATGATGCCGCAACTTCTTATTATCACAAATCTATTGGCGGTTATCATGGCGCTAAACTTAAAAAATATGCCGAACTAATTGATTTTCATATCGACAATGAGATTAAATCATTTTATAAAGATGCTAATAAATCATTTGCTAGCGATAGCGCTATGAAAGTACTATTTGGAAACTTGCAAATTCTAAATATGCTAAATGCAAAATATTTTATTTTACCAGGTGGCGAAAATAATGCCGAAATTCCTTTAAAAAATCCAATGGTTAATGGGAATGCTTGGCTAGTAGAAAAAATCGTTTCGGTCGAAAATGCAAATGAAGAAATTATTTCTCTTGGTAAAATAAATACTAAAAAAGAAGCAGTATCTCAAGAAAATTTCATCAAAAGTCTGGGATTAAAATTAAATTACTCAGCTAAAGGAGATATCAAATTAATATCCTATCAACCTAATAATTTAGTTTATCAAAGCGAGACATCATCTGAAGAATTTGCAGTTTTTTCCGAAATATATTACCCTAAAGGTTGGAACGCATATATTGATGGGCAATTAAAAGAACATGCCTCTGTAAATTATGTATTACGAGGACTAGCAATACCTTCTGGCAAACACAAAATTGAATTCAAATTTGAGCCTGTTACTTATACTAATGGCAATAATATAGCCACCATAGGTTCAATATTATTAATTATTACAATCGGCACCGGCTTGTTTTTAAATAAAAAGAATAACGTTATTGTTAGTTAATTTAATAATTTTGTTAGAAACACAAGCTAAAAAACTCGAAGAAAGATTTTATTTTTGACGAATAAATATTAATCATAAACAATATAAAAAATAAATAATTATGGCACTAGAGATTACAGACGCAAACTTCGAAGAATTAGTTTTAAAAAGCACTAAACCTGTATTAGTAGATTTTTGGGCAGAATGGTGTGGCCCTTGCCGAATGGTTGGTCCGGTTGTAGAAGAATTAGCAAAAGAATACGAAGGAAAAGCAGTAATTGGTAAAGTAAATGTTGATTTGAACTCTCAAATAAGTGCAAACTATGGCATTCGTAACATTCCTACCTTATTATATTTTAAAAATGGCGAAGTTGTAGACAAACAAGTGGGAGTTGTTCCTAAATCTGCTTTAGCTGCGAAACTAGATGCTCAAATGTAATAATTATTGAATTAAAATATTTAATTCACTACTAATTTTCTGCTCATTTTAATGCCATTCATTTCTAAATTAAGAAAATAAATACCTTTAGCTAAGCTCTTATTTTTATTTAGAATAATTTTATACTCACCTTCTAAATATAATTGTTCTGATTCTTCAATAAATGTAGAACCAGTAATTGATTGTATTTGATATTTAATTTTTGCAGAATTAGATAATGTAAATTGTAAATTAAAAATATCCGAAGTAGGATTAGGATAAACATTAAAACCAATGGATTTCGTTAGCTCATTTATTCCAACTGGAGTTGTAAAATTTATCTCATCTAAATAAAAACGGTTGCCCATTCCAACACCTCCAACATCTTCTTGAAAATAAAAACGAAAGTTTACATGATCTTCGTTAACAAAGCTTTGAAAATTTGGATGAAGGGTTAAATTATAAAAGCCCCAATCAAAAAATGGGACATATATGCCTGCAGTTGTTCCGCCAGAACTATTAGCTAAATTCCCATTGTTTGGCAACCAAATATCTTCCCAAGAGCCTCCACAATCTTTGCTTCCTTGCACTTTAAAAAAATCTTTGTTATTGGCATCTTTTCTTGCATAAGCATATTTAAAAGTAAATATAGCCCCTTGATTATTTTTAAAATCGTAGGAGGGCGTTTCTAATATCTCAATTGAATTAGCTTCCAAAAGTTCGCCTTGAATATACATACACTTTGAACCTTGAGAACCAGCACCAGAAAAAATATCCCATTTGTTATTTGGAGTGGTTGGATTAATTACTGACCAAAACGAAGGTAAATTAAGACTCTCAAAACTTTGAGAATTTGTTGAATTATAATTAGTAATTCCATTCAATACGTAAATAACTATACTCTTAATTGAGTTGCCATTTATGTTTGAAACTACACAACTAATAGTAGTACTTCCTGCATTATTAAATAAAATATGAGTAGCCGAAAGCGTCGAGTTTGAAACCACTGCAGCATTGTTTGCTGTCCAAGAATAACTTGTAGGAGAAGAATTAAAAGTATAAGAATTAAAAGCTAGAGAATGGCCTTGACAAACAGAATAAGAAGGCGAAACAGCAATTTCTAATTTCGGAATACAATTAATTCCAGGATTAGTAATTCCTGTGATTGACAAGTTGTTTAAAGATGATAAATTATTTCTACCACTAATAGGACTGTTTATTGAATTTTGCATGCGAGAAGACTGACCTTTTGTAAACATAACTTGACAGTAGGCATAATCCATATAGTTTTGAATATTTTCATCAATTGCTGGATTACAAATTTTAGTATTATTTAAACTACAAGAAGTAAATCCTTTGGTAATTGGTGTATCTGAAACTCCGTCATCTCCACAAGCAACTCCAGGTTGATTAGTCCCTCCCCATACATGAGGTAAATTAAACCAATGTCCAACCTCATGAGTTAATGCTCTTGAAGAACCAGCATTACCCGAGCCAATACTTCCTACATAACTACTCAAAATTACTATTGCATCAAGCGCTGATGGAATTCCGGAACCAGGCAAATAAGTATATCCTGCAGCACCACTAGAAATTGATTTTACTACATAAAAATTTAAATAACGAGTAGGGTTCCAAGTATATTGATAATCCGAAAAATTACCTATCCAATTGGTATTAACATCATAATGTCTAATTATTGAGTTTGTACAAATTCCATTAGGATCTTTTGTTGCCAACTGAAATACAAATTTTGTGTCTCCAATTAATGTTTTAAAAGGCAATACCACATTCGATGTGTCAGCATTTAATTTATTAAAATCTCTGTTTAAAATATCAACAGCATCTATTACTTGAGCATCTGATATGTTTTCTGCACCACCTTTATGCAAAATATGAAATACGACCGGAATTGTATAAATAGCTGCTGCTGAAGTCCTTTCCTGATGTCCTGATTGATATTGAACCGAATCGTTAACCCGAGCCTGTTCTTGCAACTGATCAAAATAGACTTTTAATTCTGGGTGTTTTTCAAACCAAGAATTTTGCTTCTCAGTTGTATTACAAAAATGAACCTGTGCGTTATAATTAAAACTTAAAAACAACGAAATACCTAAAATTAAATAACGCATAAATAAAATAAATCTAAATTTTAAATTTAATAAAAATTAAAGTAAATATTGAAAAAATTTTATGATTGAAAGCAATCTAGTATATTTGTGCAACAAGGAATTTAAGATGAAAAAACAAGAAAGCGCCACTGAACTTAATAGCTTTAGTTTTGATAAATTTAAAAAAATCATTTTGCAAGATTTTAAACTTGCAAATGAAAGCCGTCAAGCGAGTTTGCTGGGTAGAAAAGAAGTTTTAACTGGAAAAGCAAAATTCGGAATTTTTGGCGATGGCAAAGAAATTGCTCAAATTGCCTTAAGTAAAGTTTTCAAAAATGGTGATTTCAGAAGTGGATATTACCGCGATCAAACATTTATGTTAGCTATTGGTGCTATTACTTTAGAACAATGGTTTTCAGGATTATATGGTAATACAAATATTGATTTAGAACCCATGAGCGGTGGTCGTCAAATGGGCGGCCATTTTGCTACACATAGTTTAAACGAAGATGGTAGCTTTAAAAATTTAATGCTGCAAAAAAATTCTAGTAGCGATGTTTCTCCTACAGCAAGCCAAATGCCTCGATTATTAGGACTTGCTTATGCGTCTCATTTTTACAGAATTAACGAAGAATTACAAACAGAAGCTTTTACAAACTTTAGCAATAAAGGGAATGAAGTCGCATTTGGAACAATTGGCGATGCATCAACAAGTGAAGGCCTTTTTTGGGAAACAATCAACGCGGCTGGCGTTCTTCAGGTTCCCATGCTTGTAAGTGTTTGGGATGATGAACACGGCATCTCAGTTCATAAAAAATATCAAACTACTAAAGAAAGTATTAGCGAAATATTAAAAGGGTTTCAGCGCGATAGTAATAATAAAGGCTATGAAATTTTAAAATCAAAAGGTTGGGATTATTCAGATTTATGTGAAACCTACGAAAAAGCTATAAAAATTTGTCGCGAAGAACATGTCCCCGTTTTAGTTCATGTTGAAGATGTTACCCAGCCTCAAGGACATAGCACCAGTGGATCTCACGAAAGATATAAAAGTAAAGAACGCTTACAATGGGAATTAGATTTTGATTGCATAAAAAAAATGCGTGAATGGATATTAGACAACACCATTGCAAGTGAAGAAGAATTAATTGCTATTGAAAATGAAGCAAAAGAAACTGTAAAATCAGCTAAAAATAAAGCTTGGGCTAACTATCTCGAACCCATAAAAAAAGAAATATCACAAGTAACATTAATATTTGAATCTATTAATGATAAAGATGTTTTGGTATTAAAAAATAATTTATTGAGTATTTTAGAACCTAACAGAAGAGACATTCATAGTGCCGTAAAACAGGCGCTTCGTATCACACAACATCATAATTCAGAAGCTAGAAAATCATTATTAGATTGGTTAAAAAATGCTCGAATTGAAAATAATGAGCGTTATAGTTCTAATTTATATTCACAGTCATCTTCAAAGCTAGCTAATATTGAACCTAAAGAAATAATATATAATTCAGAGAAATTATTAGATGGAAGAGAAATATTAAGAGAAAATTTTGATGCTATTTTAAAAAAATATCCCCAAGTAATTATTTTTGGAGAAGATTCAGGTAAAATAGGTGGTGTTAATCAAGGATTAGAAGGACTTCAATTAAAATACGGTGAGCATAGAGTATTTGATACTGGTATTCGCGAAGCAACTATTATGGGTCAAGCAATTGGCTTAGCAATGAGAGGGTTAAGACCGATAGCCGAAATTCAATATTTAGATTATTTGCTTTATGCCCTTCAATTAATGAGCGATGATTTAGCAACTTTGCACTGGCGTTCAAATGGAAAGCAAAAAGCTCCTGTTATTATTCGAACCCGTGGTCATCGTTTAGAAGGTGTTTGGCATAGCGGTTCTCCCATGGGAATGATTGTAAATTCATGCAGAGGCATCAATATTTGTGTGCCTCGAAACATGACCGTAGCTTCAGGATTTTACAACACCTTATTAGAATCAGATGAACCTGCATTAATTATTGAACCATTAAATGCCTATCGATTAAAAGAAAAACAACCCGAAAATTTTGGTGAATACAAAGTCGCATTAGGATTTCCTGAAATATTAGTTGAAGGAAAAGATGTTACTTTGGTAACATACGGCAGTAGTGTAAAAATTGCTTTAGAAGCGATTAAAATGCTCGAAAAAGCAAACATTTCGGTCGAATTAATAGATTTACAAACATTAATACCATTTGATATTAAAAAAATGATAGTTAAATCACTTGAAAAAACAAATCGAATAGTTATATTTGACGAGGATGTTCCAAGTGGCGCTAGTGCTTATATTCTTCAAAAAATAATCGAAGAACAAAATGGATATATGTTTTTAGATGCAAAACCAATAACTATTACCAGTAAAGAACACCGGCCTGCATATGGAAGTGATGGCGACTACTTTAGTAAACCAAATTCTGACGACGTTTTTGAAATTATTTATAATTTAATGCACGAATCATAGCCTAATCAATATATAAAATAAATTACTAATAAATAAAACAATCTTTATGAATTCAACATTTAAATCAATAATAATTTGTTTTGTCTTTATCTCATCAAATCAAATTTTTTCACAAACAAAACAAGAGCAAAAAAAAGAAGAAGATGAATTTGCTGTAAAAAAAACAGAAACCAAAATTTTCGAAGTAATTACATTACCTGATTCTGCAGATCAAAAAGAATTAAATATGCGAGCAGATATTTGGTTAAAAAAAGAAAGTAATTCGTATAAAAAAACAAACGGATCTCAATCTAATAATAAGACTGAATGTACGATTAGCTTTCAAATTAAACCAAAAATAATTAACCCTGAAATTGATTATACCGGAAAAATTTCGATGAAATTAGTAATCGAATGCAAAGTTGGAAGATATAAATATACAATTTCTGATATCAAACACACAAGTAAAAATGGAAAAGCAACGGGTGGAAGTATAGATAATACTGTTCCTGAATGTGGAACTATGCATATAACAGAAATAGAATGGAAAAAAATAAAAGGAGAAGCTCTTCAAAATGTAAAAAAAGTTTCTGATGAAATAAAGCCTATCATGGCATATGATACTGCTAATAACACGGGTGACGAATGGTAAAATTGTCTATTAAACAGTTTTAAAGATTAGTTTTATGAAAATTCTTATTACAGGCGGTGCAGGATTTATTGGATCTCATTTAACGCGATTAATGGTAAATAAATATCCAGGTTATACTATTCATAATTTAGATAAATTAACTTATGCCGGAAATTTAGCAAACCTCAGCGATATCGAAAATAATACAAATTACAAATTCATAAAAGGTGATATAGTTGATGCTGAATTTATTAATGATTTGTTTATTCGTGAGCAATATAATGCGGTAATTCATTTAGCTGCAGAAAGCCACGTAGATAGAAGCATAAGCAATCCTTTAGAATTTGTTATGACAAATGTAATTGGAACCGTTAATTTATTGAATGCTGCAAAAACACTTTACAAAAATAATCCTTCCAGTTTCATTAAATTTTACCATGTTAGTACCGATGAAGTTTATGGCGCTTTAGGCGAATCTGGCATGTTTACCGAAGAAACCTCATATGATCCTCACAGCCCATACTCTGCTTCTAAAGCAAGTAGTGATCATTTTGTAAGAGCCTACCACGATACTTATGGATTGCCTGTTGTTATTTCTAATTGCAGTAATAATTATGGGCCTAATCACTTTCCTGAAAAATTAATTCCACTCTGTTTAAATAATATTATTAATAACAAACCATTACCTATTTATGGTAAAGGAGAAAATATTCGCGATTGGTTATTTGTTGTTGATCATGCTATAGCGATAGATATTATTTTTCATGAAGCAAAATTAGGTAACACATACAACATAGGTGGTCATAACGAATGGACAAATATTGATGTGATTCGTTTGCTTTGTCGAATTCTAGATAAAAAATTAAACCGACCTGAAGGAACAAATGAAAAACTTATCACATTTGTTACCGACCGCGCAGGGCACGACTTACGTTATGCTATTGATGCAGGTAAGCTAAAAAAAGATTTAGGTTGGGTTCCTTCAGTTACATTTGAACAAGGCCTTGAACTCACTGTAGATTGGTATTTAGATAATCAAAATTGGTTAAACAATGTTACCTCGGGTAATTATGCTAAATATTATGAAAAACAATATTTAAACTCAAACTAAATTAGTTATTCCATCTCTTTAATTACCATTTGATAGTTATTTCGACTCCGTTGTTCAATCAAAATAATTTTATTTTCGCTTAACTTTGTAATCGTTTCTTGATTGTAATTTCTAATGGTCATTAATTGTACATTGTCGTTATACAAAACCTTAAATTGAGTTTGTAACTCAAGTAAAAGGTTATCAAACTTATATTTATCATTATCAATGCAAACACTAAAACTTATTGCGGAATTTTGCATCATATTTACTCGGACATTATTTTTAGAAAACATACTAAAAATTAAACTTAAATTTTCTTCAGCAATAAAGCTAAAATCTTTAGGTTGAATAGATATTAATAATTGATCTGTTTTAAAAATATAACTGGTTGCAGTATTTCTTTTATTGATATTTTTTATAACTGTTCCTATATCATCTGGCTTTAAAAAAGATCTCACAAAAAGAGGTATATTTTTATTTTGAAGAGGCTTAATAGTTTTAGGATGTATGACAGATGTACCAAAATAAGTTAACTCAATTGCATCATGATAACTCAGTTCATCAATTTTTTTAGTATTCTTAAAATACTTTGGGTCAGCATTTAATACCCCTGGTACATCCTTCCAAATAACAATCTGCTTTGCATCTAAAAAATAAGCCAATAAAGCTGCAGTATAATCGCTTCCCTCTCGTCCTAAAGTTGTAGTATAATTTTCAGAAGTTCCTCCAATAAAACCTTGAGTAATTATTATATTATAATTACTCAATAACGGAATAATTTGATTACAAGTTAACTCTTTACTTAATAAATAATCTACATTAGCTTCACGATAAGAATTATCTGTTTGAATAATGCCACGAGCATCAATCCATTTATTTGATATAATTATTTCGTTAAAATAAGCCGAAATAATTTTTGTGCTTAATATTTCACCCTGCGATACAAGTTGATCGTAATAAAAACTATATGAATTGGATGGCTCCTCTTCTATTGCCCAAAGTATTTCAAGAAAAACATTTTCTATCTCGTCAACTATTAATAAATCTTTATTTACAAATAGTTGATCTATAATATTAAAATGATAGTCTTTTATTTCCTGAAAAATTAATAATGAATCACTTGATTTGTAGAAATATGAATTTACTAATTCTTCAAGTTTGTTAGTCATTTTTCCCATTGCTGATATAACAACAACAGTTTGTTCATTTGCTTTATTTTTTAAAATATTTGCAACATTCTTTATAGAAATGGCATCTTTAACCGAAACTCCACCAAATTTAAATACTTGCATAATTAATTTTATGTAAAGGTATCAAAACAAAAAAACCACCCAAAAAAATTAGATGGTTTTATAGAAATAATGAAAATTAAAATTTAATTAGTTGGTTTAGGAGCAGATTCAGGCGGAGCAGATGGAACATTTGACTGAACAGGAGATTGTTGAGGAATATTAACTGCACTCTGAGCTTTTCTTTTAGCAATAGAGCCACTTTCATCATCCGAAGACCCAGAAGTCATACTCGATTTTGGAGCCATGATAACACTTAATAAAATTAATGCAATTGCTAAACCCCAAGTTGCTTTTTCGATAAATTCAGTGCCACGCTTAACACCCATTATTTGAGTGGCAGCCCCAAATTGACTTTGAATACCACCACCTTTAGAGTTTTGAACTAATATTACTAAAACCAACAAAACGCAAACTATAATTGTTAAAATTGAGAAAATCATTTTATTTTATTTTTATTAATTATTTTTTAATTTTTGAATTAAGGATGCAAAGTAAGCACTTTTTTGTGGAAATTTCAAACTTAATATCTCATAAGCCCTAACTGCCTTATTTACACTGCCTTGCAATGCGTATATTTTGGCTAAAGTTTCGCTAACCAGATGTTCGTTTTCTAATAAACTCTCTTTGGCATTATGTTCTGGCGAATAAAACTTTTGGTCATCTTTAATCTTAATTTGCCCTGGACTGTTCTCAATAATTTTGTCAATTAATGCTAAATTTTTAAGTTTTTTATTTAAAGCCGATTCTTGAGTAATTATTTTACCCTTTTCTAATCTAGTATTTATATCGGTATTATTTTCAATATTTGTATCCAATATATTTTCACCAGATAATTGTTTGTTCGATTTTTGTATTAATCTAAGCCAATCTGTAAAATTTTCTGGCTCTTTATTTTGTTTAAATAATAATTGTGTGTCCGACAAATTAAACATCTGTTTCTCTACAATTGCACTAACAACCTGTTTAGCAATTTCGTTTTCGAGAACTTCTTCAGCATTTAGTTTAGACTTTTGTTGAATTTCTGTTTCAGAAATTTCAGAATCACTATTTTCTATTAATAATTCGGTTGCTTTTAAGATATTTAATTCTTTAGTTGAGTCTATAGGTTCTAAAACTTCTTCTACAACTAATTTTTGATGATCAGAATCTTCAATAACAGTATTTGATATTTCAAACTGTTGAATTAGATTGAATAAATGTGATCTATTAGTTACAACAATAGCTGTTTTTTTTAAACTTTTTTGGTACACCGAAGCATCCCATTTTTTTGAAGCCAAACTTAATAAAAGATGAGCTGATTGAAAATAAGGAAAATCGTTAACTAGCTTTTGCAACTCTTTAACACTCTCCTTTTCTAATGAATTAGGGTTTTTAATGTAATTTATAAATTCGTTAGCTTGCATAATCACCAATTATTAAACGCTCGATTAAAAATATCTTCTGTAAGTTGTCTGTATATTTCAGTCACCAATTCTGGTTCTTTAATTGAAACATTTTCTGAACTTTTAAAATCAGCAAAACGAGTAAATGCTTGTTCGAAATTTTTAGTCTGATCAAATTTATTACTATATTTTACATTTACACTAATCGTCATTCTATTTTGACCTGCAACATCTGTACTTAAAATTGCAATTGGCATAACATTATAATCTGAAATATACCCTTCAAATTGTAAATCGCCATTTTGTTTTAACAAAGCTAAATTAGTTTGTTGCGAAACCACATCGCGTAATTTTTCAGAAAAACGCTGCGACAAACTTGGAGCGCCTAAACTAGTATTATTAACGAAAAAACCAACACTTATAGTTTTTGCTTCTATTGGAATAGTAGCTCCGCTAAGAGATAAATGAGGTTTACACGAAGTACTAATTAACAACAAAAAAATAAAACTATAATTTAAAATCTTATATATAAACTTTTTATTATCCATTATTATTCTTCAATTGAATATTCATTTATTTTACGATATAAAGTTCTTTCACTAATACCAAGTTCTTTGGAGGCATTTTTTCTTTTTCCTTTATATTTTCTTAAAGCTTTTTTTATCATATCAATTTCTTTTTCTTGAAGCGATAAAGTTTCTTCTACTTCTATAACTTGAGAAGAAGATGAGGAAGTATTATTTTGAATAGCCGGCGAATGTATTTTTAAACCTGAATTATTTTGATTTAACTCTTCATTATCTGAATTATAAATTCTATTAATTACCTGCAAACCCTCATTATTTATATTATTTGTTCGGCCTGATTTAGCTGCAACTAAATCATAAACTATTTTTTTTAAGTCGTTTATTTCAGCTCGATTGTCTCGTAATACTTTAAAAATAATTTCCCTATCATTATTATCAAAACTCTGGCCAGAATTAAAATTATCATTTTTATGAAGCGATGGAACGTTATTAGAATTGTATTGAGGTAAATATTTTAATAAAGTATCCGCATTTACTTCTTTATTTTTTTCGAGAATAGATATTTGTTCTGCTATATTTTTTAACTGCCGAACATTGCCTGGCCAATAATAATTAATTAAAATCTGCTCGGCATCAGCCGAAAGTCTTAAAACAGGCATACGATATTTAGCAGAAAAATCGTTTACAAATTTTCTAAATAATAAATGAATGTCTTCTTTACGATCTCTGAGAGGAGGTAAAAAAATGGGCACTGTATTTAATCGGTAATATAAATCAGGTCTAAATTTTTCTTTTTCAAGCGCTTGATAAAAATTTATATTTGTGGCCGCTACAACTCTAACGTCAGTTTTTAAAACTTTACTGCTTCCAACTTTAATAAAATCGCCAGTTTCTAAAACTCTCAATAATCTGGCTTGAGTGGCCAATGGTAACTCCCCCACTTCATCCAAAAAAATTGTTCCGCCATTTGCGACTTCAAAATAACCTTTACGTGCTTCGGTGGCTCCTGTAAACGAACCTTTTTCATGCCCAAACAATTCACTATCTATAGTTCCTTCGGGAATAGCGCCACAATTTACTGCAATATATGGCCCATGTTTTCGAGCACTGTTTTGATGAATAATTTGAGGAAATACTTCTTTACCTGTTCCACTTTCTCCATTTATTACTACATTCAAATCAGTTGGTGCCACTTGCCTCGATATATCCACAGCTCTTTCTAAAAGAGGATTGTTTCCTATAATTCCAAATTTTTGTTTTAATTCTTGTATATTCATTATTTTAAAAAAAATTTTCTTTTCTATATAACTTCTCTTTTTATACCGGCTCGCCAATTAATGTGCTTGTGGTACATCTTGTTGCCAAAATATTTACGTAATCTCCTTTTTTATAATTTTGTTTAGGGAAAACAACAACCGTATTTTGTGAGTTTCTCCCCATCAACATTTCATTAGATTTTTTTGAAAAACCTTCCACTAAAACTTCATGAACTTGACCAATCCCTAACAATGTTTTTATGCCACTATTTAAACGTTGTAATTCGATAATTTCGGCTAATCTTCTTTTTTTAACGGCTTCAGCAACATCATCCTTATATTTTCTTTCGGCTAATGTTTTGGGTCTTTCGCTGTATGAAAACATATAAGCATAATCATATTTTATCTCTTTCATTAAACTGATTGTTTGCTGATGGTCTTCTTCTGTTTCAGAACAAAAACCGGTAATAATATCTGTACTTATACCACAATTTGGGATAATTCGTTTAATAGCCGCCATTCTATCTAAATACCATTCTCGAGTATATCCTCTATTCATCATCTCTAAAATTCTACTGCTCCCACTCTGAACAGGCAAATGAATATAATTACAAATATTAGTATGTTTTGCAACCATATGCAATACATCATCGGTCATATCTTTTGGATGTGACGTAGAAAAACGAACCCTTAATTGAGGACTTATTAAAGCAACTTTTTCTAATAGTTGTGCGAAATTTGTAGCTGCAGCTTGTTGCTCGCTACTTAAATTTTCTTTCTTTAAACCACCTCCACTCCATAAATAACTGTCAACATTTTGGCCAAGTAAGGTTACTTCTTTATAGCCATTGTCAAAAACATCTTTTGCTTCAGCAATAATACTATCTGGGTCTCTGCTTCGCTCACGGCCTCTGGTAAAAGGCACCACACAAAAGCTACACATGTTATCACACCCACGCATAATACTAATAAAAGCACTTACTCCATTACTACCCAATCTTAAGGGGGTTAAATCAGCATAAGTTTCTTCTTTACTTAAAATAACATTTATCGCTTTATGCCCATCTTCGGCTTCTTCTATCAAATTTGGTAAATCTCTGTATGAATCTGGTCCAACAACAATATCAACCAATTTTTCTTGTTCTAAAAATTGAGATTTTAACCGCTCGGCCATACAACCTAAAACACCAACTAATAATTTAGGATTTTTTTTCTTAACCCTTTTAAAATCATTTAAACGATTTCTTACTCGTAATTCTGCATTTTCACGAATGGCGCATGTATTTATAAATATAAGGTCTGCTTCTTCAAAATTTTGAGTCATGCTAAATCCTTTTTCTGTTAAAATAGAAGCCACTATTTCACTGTCGCTAAAATTCATTTGACAGCCATAACTCTCTAAAAATAGTTTTTTTCCTGCCGTATTTTTTGTTTCAAATTTTAAAACTTGACCTTGAATACTTTCGTCTATTATTTTATTGTCCATTTCCATTTAATTGATACAAATTTACGAATTTTGTGCCAATTTGACATATTTTTAACATTTTAAAGGCTAATAACATTCGATTGTTATAGAATTTATTAAATTTTTAAGTAATTGTGTGATAATTTTTTTTTCTTTGCGCAATTAAAAAGTTTAAAAGAATAAAGTTTCATAAATTAAATTGATCTAAAATTAGAAATGAGTAAAAATTTAGTAATTGTTGAGTCCCCTGCTAAAGCAAAAACCATTGAAGGATTTTTGGGGAAAGATTTTACCGTTAAATCTAGTTTTGGACACATTAGAGATTTAGTAAAAAAAGGTTTTGGTATTGATATTGAAAATAACTTTAAACCTACCTACGAAGTTCAGCCTGAAAAAGAAAAAGTAATTGCTGAATTAAAAAAGCTATCTAAATCGGCAGATATGGTTTGGTTGGCTTCAGATGAGGACCGCGAGGGAGAAGCAATTAGTTGGCATTTATACGAAACTTTGGGTTTAACAAAAAAAAATACTAAAAGAATTGTTTTTCATGAAATTACCAAGCCAGCAATTTTAAAAGCCATTGAAAATCCAAGAGAAATTGATATTAATTTAGTAAACGCCCAACAAGCTCGCCGAGTTTTAGACAGATTAGTTGGATTTGAATTATCTCCAATATTATGGAAAAAAATTAGACCAAGTTTATCGGCCGGAAGGGTTCAATCGGTTGCAGTAAGATTAATTGTAGAACGCGAACGTGAGATTCAAAAATTTATTTCTACCTCTGCTTTTAAAATTTCAGCCTTATTCGAAATAGGTAATGGTATCTTAAAAGCAGAATTAGATAAACGGTATTCATTAGAGGCCGAAGCCCTAGCTTTTCTCGAAATATGCAAATTAGCTACTTTCAAGATCGAAAGTTTAGAAACTAAACCTGCAAAACGTTATCCTGCACCGCCATTTACAACATCAACTTTACAACAAGAAGCTGCCCGTAAATTAGGTTTTTCGGTTGCACAAACCATGCAAGTAGCTCAAAGATTATACGAAGCTGGAAAGATAACTTATATGAGAACCGACTCAGTTAATTTATCCGAAACAGCGATGGATCAGGCTAAAAAAGCCATAAACCAAAATTACGGTGCTAATTATTTTTCTCCACGAAAATATAAAAATAAAAGTAAGGGGGCTCAAGAAGCCCATGAAGCTATTCGACCTTCTTATATTGATCGCTCGGTAATTGAAGGCGAAAGAAACGAACAACGTTTATATGACTTGATCTGGAAACGGACTATCGCTTCGCAAATGAGCGAAGCAGAATTAGAAAAAAATACTGCAAAAGTTAATGTTAGTGGTTCAGCTCAATTGTTTGTAGCGCAGGGTGAAGTTTTAAAATTTGATGGTTTTTTAAAGGTTTATATGGAGGGCACCGATGAAGAAAATTCTGATGAAGAAAATAAATCGATGCTACCACCAATGAAGGAAGGCGAAATAATAAAAAGTCAAGAAATTAGTGCTACACAACGATTTAGTCATCATCCTGCTAGATATACAGAAGCTAGTTTAGTAAAAAAATTAGAAGAGCTTGGAATTGGACGTCCTTCTACCTATGCGCCAACAATTAGCACTGTGCAAAAACGTAATTATGTTGAAAAAACTGATAAAGAAGGTACCGCTAGAGAATTTTTAAATTTAACTTTAATAAAACAGAGCATCTCTAAATCTATTAAAACAGAAAATACGGGGGCAGAAAAATCAAAATTATTTCCTACAGATATTGGAATGGTTGTTAATGATTTTTTATTAAAATATTTCCCTACTATTTTAGATTTTAATTTTACTGCTAAAGTTGAAGAAGAGTTTGACGAAATTGCTGATGGAAATTTAGACTGGCAAAAAATGATTAAAGAGTTTTATAAACCTTTTCACAAAACAGTTGAAACAACTTCAGAAAACAGCGAACGAGCAAGTGGCGAACGAAAATTAGGTCTAGATCCATTAAGCGGAAAACCTTTAATAGTGAGAGTTGGTAAGTTTGGCCCCTTAGCACAAATTGGCGAAACAATAGAAGGTTCAGACGAAAAACCACGTTTTGCTAGTTTAAGAAAAACTCAAAGCATCGAAACAATTACACTTGAAGAAGCTTTAGATTTATTTAAATTGCCTTTAAACATAGGCACATATGAAGGTAAAGAAGTGGTAGTGGCTATAGGTAGATTTGGACCTTATATTAAATTAGATGATGCATTTATTTCAATACCTCGAACCCTAGACCCACTATCTGTTGATCTGGAAAAAGCAATTGAAATTATTAAAGAAAAAGAATTAACAGATGCGCCAGTTGCTCATTTTAATTCTAAACCCGTAACCAAAGGGAAAGGACGATTTGGACCTTTTATAAAATATGACGGCCTATTTATTAACGTACCTCGTGCCTATGACTTTGAAAATTTATCTCAGGCTAACATTAATGAATTAATAGAGAAAAAATTAGATAAAGAGGCCAATAGATATATTCAACATTGGCCTGAAGAAAAAATTTCGATCGAGAATGCTAGATGGGGCCCTATTATTAAATTTGGGAAACTAGTTTTAAAATTATTGCGTGGTGGCCCAGGAGGTAAATTTACAATAGAAGAACTATCTTCACTCTCGCTTGATGAAGTAAAGAAAATGATTGTAACTCAGGTACCTAAAGCATTTGATAAAAAAGTTGTCGCTAAAAAAGCTAACAAAGGAATTAAAAAAGCTGTTGTAAAAAAGATTGCAACTAAAAAAACAACAAAAAAAGCTAAAACGACAAAAAAAGTAGCGATTAAAAAAGTATCATCAAAAAAAATAAAAAAATAATTATTAAATAAATATGTTTATATTTAAATAAATTATAAAACTAAAAAAATATGAAAAAAACAACTTTACTAACATTTGCTTTTATAGCAATTACTTTTGCTTCTTGCAAAAAAGACAGAGTTTGTACTTGTACAGATGTAGACGGTGATGTTTTATCAACTACCTACTATGATTCCAAAAAATCAAATGCAGAATTATTATGTACTTCTGAAAATTCTCAAACAAAATATACTTCTGGAGGAGTAACTATAACAGGGGACAGAACAACTTGTGTATTAGAATAACTATTTAATTAAATAAAACTATAATATTAAATTAGTTTTTTTATTAAAAATATTTCTAATCAACCAAAACCTCAAAATAAGGAAGACTTTCATCTTCCTTATTTTTTTGACAAAAAATATATAGAAATTCAATACAAAATTCAGGTAATACTATATTCTAAATCTGATAAAATTATTTAATTCAGAAATCAAACCTTATTTATTCAGAAGAATAAAATAAAGTTTATAGCTTTATTTTATTTATTTACGTTTCTGAATACTTTTAATCATTGCTCTTCTTTGTTTTTCTTGACGTCGCTTACCGCCTAATTGAACTTTTTTATTTTTATCTTTTTTCTCATGAAAGGCGCCTGTAGGAAGACTGATTTTTTTTGCTTTCTTTAAATTTTTATCTCTTACAACTGGAATTTCATCTGATGTTAACTGATCAGATATTTTTATGAGTTTAGATAATTTAATAATATTAATTTTTTTATTCATCATCAATTCAATTTGATTATGAACTTCTTTATCTTTAGGGCTAATAAAACTTACAGCAATTCCTGTTTTATCTGCTCGTCCTGTTCTACCAATTCTATGAGTATAAGCGTTTGCATCTTTAGGAATATCAAAATTAATTACATGAGTAACGTCTTTCAAATCCAATCCCCTTGCAATAACATCTGTAGCAATTAACAAACGAACCTCGCCTGTTTGAAATTGATTTACCGAAGCAAAACGATTGGGTTGTGATTTATTTGAATGAATAACGCCAATTTCTCTCTCAAATTCTGATAATTCTTTTTCTAAATCGTCTGCGATTTTTTTATTATTTACAAAAAGCAAAACTTTAGTAAAATCTACTTCATTTAATAATAACCACTTTAATAAATTAACTTTGGTATAAAAATTAGGTACTAAAAAAGCTTGTTGAATAATTTTTTCGAGAGGGGTGCCCCTCGTAATTACTTCAACATACTCAGGAACATTAAAATATTTTTCAATCATTAATTCAACATCTTCATTTAAAGTAGCCGAAAACATTAAATTTTGTCTTTTTAATGGTAAAATTTCTAAGATTTTTAATAACTGTGATCTGAATCCTAGATTTAACATTTCATCTACTTCATCAATCACTAATTTTTTAACCGCGCTAAATTGTAAAGTCCTACTCAAGGTTAAATCTATTAAACGACCGGGTGTTGCTACTAATATATCTAAGCCATCATATACTTTTTGTTTTTGAGTATTAATATTAGAGGCCCCATAAACACCAAAAACACGAAGACTCATGTAAACTGTTAATTTTTCAATTTCAGAAACAACTTGAACAACTAATTCGCGCGTAGGCACAATAATTAAAACTCGTGGATGACGTAATTCGGAATAGGTTAATTGTCTTAAAATAGGTAATAAATACGATAATGTTTTTCCGGTACCAGTTTGTGCAATTACCACAACATCCTTACCAGACATGATTACGGGATATGCTTTTTCTTGAATAGTTGTAGGATTTTCAAAACCAATGTCAGCTAAAGCTTTTAAAAGGGGTTTAGAAAGATTGAGTTCGTAAAAAGTACCCATAGGTTTGAAATAAAAAACAAATTTACTTTAAAAAAAACAAACCGCACCATTACAAATCATAAAATTATACTAAATCCAGTTCTAATAAATATTTTGATAAATTATTTAAATAGTAAAACATCAAAATTGTATTACAGGGTTTTATTTTGTAAGTTTGAAATGAATACCGTGTTAAAAAAACCTGCTTTAATTTTAATAAGATTTTATCAGTCTGCAATCAGACCGATGCTTCCAAACTCATGCAGATACACTCCATCATGCAGTCAATATGCTACAGACGCCATCAATAAATATGGAGGAATAAAAGGATCATGGATAGGTATAAAACGAATTGCACGCTGTCATCCTTGGGGTGGAAGTGGTTTTGATCCCGTTAAATAATAATCATAATAAATACCTAATATTTTTAGTAAATTCGAGCTATGAAAAATATTGTTTTTTTAGTGATAATTAGTATCACAATAAGTTTATTTACCTCCTGCAAAAAAGATAATAAAGTAGAAGAGGATGTAATATCTCCAATAGTAAATTTTAAATTTAATCCGCTTGCTAACGGATTGCCTTTATTAAATGAGAATCAAAGAATTTTTAATTCAAGTAATGATACTTTTAATATTTCAAAATTTAACTATTATATCACAAACATAAAATTGACAAGAGAAGATGGTTATGTTTTTTCGGAGACTGAAAGCTATCATCTAATTAAACATTTAGATGCGATTAATAGTTTTAGTTTTTCTAATTTACCCGAAGGGAATTACAAGAGTATTGAATTTTTAATAGGTGTAGATAGTATAAGAAATGTAAGCGGTTCACAAACTGGAGCCTTAGCCATATCAAATAATATGTTTTGGGAATGGAACAGCGGATATATCTTTTTCAAACTAGAGGGTTACTACACTTCTCCCTTACAAACTCAAAAAAACGGTTATGCCATTCATGTTGGAGGTTTTAAAGGAGTATATAGTTGTTTACAAAAATGTAAATTTAATTTAAACGAAATGATTTTAGCTAAAAACAATCATCAAACAACTGTTTCTATTAATGTATCAATTGATGAGATATTTATAAGCCCAAAAAAAATTGGCTTTGATTATTATTATGCAAACATTGCCCAAGGAGAAAAAATTTTTAATGAAATTTCGATAAATTATAAGGACATGTTTTCAATATCTAAAATCGAAAACTAGTTTATACTTTAATTTTAAATTCAATCATAAAAACAAGATTTACATACTTTTTAATATTAGCATGCTTTTTTATAAGTAATGCTCAAAACACTTTAATTAAAGGTAAAGCCCACGAATCATACGCTGGAAAAATAATTGAATTATACAGTACTATTGATTATATAACTGGAACTAAACAAAAAGAGAATCAAGATACGATTGATGCAAACGGTTATTTTGAATTATCTTTTCATACCGATTTCACAAAACCCGTTACTTTAAAAATAAACCAAGTAGTTACTCAACTTCACGTTCAGCCAAATTTTGTATACGGAGTAATTATCCCTGAATTAAACAAAAGCCTTGATTATCAAAATGGAGCAGAATTACCAATAAATTTAAGTATAGTCGGTGCAGATAGTTCAGAACTAAACATGATGATTTTTGATTATGATAGTATTTATAATAATTTATTTATTCCAAAAAATAATAAATTTATTTCTAGAACCCAGATGTTTAAAATTGCGGATTCTTTAAAAAAAACATATAGTATAAAACTTATCAAAAATTCAAATCAATATTTTAAAAGTTTTATTGATTATTCTATCGCTTATATTAATTCAAGTTTATCTAGGGGCGAAAATTATTTAATAGAAAATTATATTATTAATAAACCCATTCTATATAATCATCACGAATACATGCAGTTTTTCAATAGCTGTTTTAAAGGCTATTTAAATCAATATGCATCTTCAAAGGATGGAGAATCACTTTATAATTTAATTAATGTAAAAGCAAACTATACACTTTTAATTAATTACTTAAAAAATGACAACTATTTAAAAAATGATAGTTTAAGAGAATTAGTAATAATAAATAATTTATGGGATTTTTATTTTTCATCTTCCTTTAATGCTGATGCCATTAAAAATATAATAAGCCAAATAAATTTAGAAACAAAAATTAATGAGCACAAAGCCATAACCAATCATATGCTTTCTTATTTTAATAAAATGCAAGCTGGCTCATTAGCACCAATGTTTTCGGCCCGAAGTCAAAATGGAGCAATTGGAAGTTTAAATAATTATAAAGGGAGATGGATTTATTTGAATTTCTTCTCTACAAAAAACATAGAAAGTTTAAAAGAAATGCCAAAAATTTTAAATTTAAAAAAGAAATATGGAGATAAAATAGTTTTTTTGAGCCTTTGTTTAGACGATAGCTTAATCGACTATACAAGCTATTTAAAATCAAATCCAAAATATGATTGGCCAATCTGGTTTAGTAACGAAAAATCTATTTCTAAAACAGCAAAAGAAACTTATAATGTAATAGGAACAGAGCAATATTTTTTAATCAATAATTATGGTTATTTAGCTCAATCCCCTGCATTAGCTCCATCTAAAGGAATAGAATTTAAACTTAACATCATTTTTAAACCTAATAAAAAAATGACTAAAATCGGAATTAGATAATTTTTCAATGAACAATTCAATCAATAAAACATCAATATGGCCTAATCAAATTGTTTATGAAGACAATCATATTTTAATTCTAAATAAATTACCCTCCGAAATTGTACAAGGCGATAAAACCGGAGATTTGCCCTTGAGCGAAAAAATAAAAAACTATATTAAACAACGTGATCTAAAACCAGGAAACGTATTTTGTGGCGTTATTCATCGATTGGATAGGCCAGTAAGTGGATTAATTATTTTTGCAAAAACAAGTAAAGCATTATCGCGATTTAACGAGCTTTTTAGAGAAAAAACGATCAGCAAAAGTTATTTAGCAGTTGTTAAAAACAAACCTTCAAAAGAAAAAGATACATTAGTTCATTATTTAATAAAAAACGAAAAAACTAATATGTCTAAAGCTTTTAACAAGCCAAATAAACATACTACACGAGCTGAATTAGAATATGAAGTAATTAGCTCTTCAGATAATTATCATTTACTAAAAATTAAGCTTTTAACTGGTCGTCACCATCAAATTCGTTGCCAATTATCAGCCATTGGCTCTCCTATTAAAGGCGATTTAAAATACGGTTTCGATAGAACAAACGAAGGTGGATTTATTCACCTTCATAGCTACTTATTACAATTTACCCATCCAATTAAACAAGAAGAAATTTTAATTAGCGCAATGCCAATTAGTAACGATTCTGTTTGGTCTTATTTTATAAAATCAAACAAACTTTTTTAAGAAATATAACTAATGAAATCAGTAAAAATTTATTATCAAGAAGATATAAATAAATTAACGCGTAAACGAAGTGGAGAAAAAAAAATTGGAGAGTCTGTAAAATGTAGCATTAACAATTGGGAAAAAGATTTAGATAAAAGCAATTGTGAATTTGTAATTATAGGTATTCCAGAAGACATAGGCGTTAGAGCAAATTATGGAAGAGCTGGAGCAAGTAGTGCATTTAAGCCGGCGCTAGATAGTTTTTTGAGCCAACAAGACAACTTGTTTTTAAACGCTAAAAATATTTTTGTTTTAGGTGAAATTTATGTTGAAGATTTAATGAAAAAAGCCGAACATTTAGAACAAAAAACAAAACAAAACATTGACGAATTAAGAAAAATTGTTTCTGAAATCGATTTGAGAGTAAGTCATGTCATCTCAAAAATAATAAAATTCAAAAAAATACCGATTATAATTGGTGGTGGTCATAATAATGCCTTCGGTAACATAAAAGGAAGTTTTGAAGGATTATCACAACAGATAAATGTAATTAATTGCGACGCACATTTAGATTTTAGGCCACTTGAAGGAAGACATAGTGGTAACGGATTTAGATATGCTTTTGAAAATAAGTATTTAAAAAAATATGCTGCCCTTTCTATTCATGAACAATATAATAATTCTGAGGCCCTAAATCTATTTTTAAAAATACCTCAACAACTTTTTTATAATACATACGAGTCTATTTTTATTCGAGAAGAACTCACATTTAACTCTGCGATAAAACAAACTATTAACTTTGTTAAAGAATCGGCTTGTGGAGTAGAATTAGATTTAGACTCTATTACTAATGTTCCGTCGAGTGCTAAAACTAGCTCTGGTATTTCAGCTTTGCAAGCCCGAAAATATGTTTATCAATGTGCTAAGCAACTTAAAGTAATTTATTTACACATTGCAGAAGGAGCCCCTGTATTATCACATATAAAAGCAGATAACAAAACAGGGAAGCTAATTGCCTATTTAATTTCTGATTTTATTAAAGGCAGAGAAAAAAATTAATTCTCTTTTACCAAAACATCATCTATTTCCCAAGTAGATCCATCGTTTGCAGATCCTAAATATTTAAATGCGATTCGAGTATTTGAATTTTTGTAATTACTTAAAGAAATATTACCTGAACTAATAAAAACAAAATTTCCAGCTGACAAAGTAAATGTTAATGGAACCCATGTTGCTGAAGAGGGTAATCCACTAGTGTAATTTGTTGACACATATACTTCGAGAGCTGCACCAGTATATTTATAAGCATTTTGAAAGGACAGAATTGGATTAGTTGAAGTACTCAAACTAATTGGTGGAGAAATTAACCAACTTTCGCATGCAATATTAACCGAAGTGGTAGATACATAATTTGTAACCTTAGCGAATGATTTACCACCAAAAGCACTTGCCGCCCATGATATTGAACCTATCACATTTTGTGATGTCCACCCTCCACTTGTTATACTATTATCATCAAAGTTCTTATTCAAATATGTTCCTGTAGTAGTGGTTGGGTTTGGAGTAGAGGATCCACATAGTGAGCCTGTCATAACAACTTCATTATTATTTCTTAGTATTAATTGCATAGTAGTTCCGTATTGACTTGCAATGCCGATAATACTTCCATTTCCAGATGGCGTTGAATAGCTTGCGAAATTAGAATATCCACTAGTACGAACGGTTAGGGTTTGTCCGGTACAGGATTTAATTATTCGATTTAAAGATCCTTTACCGATTGCATCTGCATAAGGTTGATTTTGATCAACAGATAAAAACTCAACGTTATCTAGTTTAACCAATTTAGATTGAACAGAATTTGTAGCAGCAGTATTTGCATTTATTTGACTAATTGTCATTGATACTGGTTGAGGATTATAGCCACTAGCCAATTTAACAATACTTTTTTCTGAATCAACAGAATCTAATTGAATTAATTTATTGTATTCGTTTAAAATAACTCCTTTTAAATTTATTCGAATACTATCTCCAATAAAAATACCACCACCGCTAACAAGTTTGATATGCAGCGCACCGGTTAAATCTTTAACATAAATATCTTTATATAAATTACCACTTAATTCATCAGCTATAACAACACAATATAGATTACTGTCTGCTTTAAATTTATAATTAACATTGGTGGAATATTTTGATTTTATATTTGCGATATTAATAAAACTACCTGATGTAATTTGTTTTACTGGTGGATTATCAAATTCTTTTTTACATGAAGAAAAAAATAATATTGTAGTTAAAATTAAGATTGATTTAAAAAAATTATTTTTCATAATATCTAATTTAAAAAGTAAAGTTAATTGTGGCCATATAGGTAGTTCCTGTCATATAATAATATTTGTTTGCAAACTTATCGATATTTGTATTTGCAAATCTTAATTGTTCATACCCACTTGTAATACTAGTCTTATTATTTAAAATATTATTAATATTTAAACTAAGATTTAACATATATTTTTTAAAAAGTCTAAATGATTTGCCAGCATTTGCATTTAAAATATAATAAGCCGGTAACTGTTCTTGATTAATAATTTTACTATACTGTTCTTTTTCATTAACTAAATAATTAGAAAGTGATTCTTCAGTTCTCCGATTAGGATTTGCTTCAATATAAATTTGATCAAAATAATTTAAATATAAGCCAGCATACCAATATTTTTTAGCAGTATACTTATATCCTAATCCAAAAACAGATTGAGGAGATCCACCCACCTTAAAATTTGTGAGGTATGCCTTTCTACTGTTATATAAAGGTGCTGCATTATTATCTTGCCAGGCTTCTAATACTGGGCGATTAGTATAAATATATTCGCCTAAACCAACACATAACTGTAATAAATGTGAGGTAAAAATGGTTTTTTCTAATCCAATTTCAATACCTTGATTTTGTTGATTTATAGATTTCATAATCAAATTCACATTATTATTATAAGTATCGTCAAAATAAGAACGAACCCAAGTTTGATTATTTATTTGAGTAAAATAATATGTTAGCCTCAATTTAAAACCAGGAAATTTTGCAGAGTAATTAATATCTGTTGATGTGACTAGTTCGTTTGAAACCCCGCTTATCAAATCATTTCTCACACGAGGAGACGTAAACAAATTATTTACTTCTGGAGCTCTAGAAAGCAGGCTGCCATTCGCTGTTAAAAAATGCCTGCCAGATATTTTATATGTAAGTCCGCCTTTTAATCCATAATTAATAAAATTGAGCTTGTCACTCAAACCTTTGCTTGTAGAAGGGAACTTTCCATTTTGAATAAACCCTTCTCTCCAAATTACATTATTAGAAAGACTTAATCCAGCATATATATCTAAATTTTTTAAAGTATATTCTAATTGAGACCAGGCTTCAACTCTATTCACATGTATAATATAATCGTATCCAAACCTATCCCCTTTAACTATTTTTTTATCAGGTGTTTCGATGTCGTTTTGCTGATAAATTGGGTCAACGCCTAAATTTTGAGCAAATTGATCATAATCTAACCAATAAGTGGCTCCAAGCAAATCGGCCATTTCTTTATACTTTCTGTTGCTATAAAGATTTGCATTAAATCCTGCACTTAAAAATAAAGCTTCTATTCGTTTGTTATAAACTGTATTAAATCCTATATTTTTTAAATCTTCAATTCGTTCTTCTAAAATATAACGCGCACGCGTTTCGCTTGAATTAACTGAATTTCCTAATTGCGAAGGAAGAGTATATAAATTCGCCTGATTAACTGCAATCAATCTATCCCAATTAATTTGCCTTGTATTTACATCATTCTGCCAATTTAATTTAAATCGATCTCCAAAAGCGGTATCTCCATTTTGATAACTATAACTTGGTAAATAGCGATAATAATCTGGACGAGGATTACTCACATTGTTCCAATTTAAAGAACTTAAACTAGATTTACCAAAAGTGTAAAACAAAGTGCTTACTAATTGAGATTCTGAAGATGGTTTAAAAATATGAGACATTAAAAACATAGGCCGTTGTGTTTTACTTACTGAAGAATTTCTAACCTTACCATTTTGATAACCCCACAAACTGTTGTAATAATTATCTCCTGTTAATTGATATGCTTCTATCTGTGCAGCACTAGAACGCCCCTGCTCTATTGGTGCAACAAAGCCAGTAAAACTTAATAAATGTTTATCTGTTAGTTTTTTATCGACTGAAAAATAAAAAGCATTGGCATTAAAATAAGTTCCAGGCACATAAACTTGATCACCATAGCGACTTGAAGCCGACAATGTTAAAGCCCAGCCATTTTGTTGCATACCGGTAGAATGAGTTACCATAAATCTATTAGCAAATGCTCTGTTTGCATTAACATAGGAAATGCGAGTACCTTTTTTAAAAGAAGATGCTTTTGAATCAATATTCGTGTAACCTCCTGCGCCAGAAAAACCATATCGGTTGCTCACATTTCCAAAACGATTTTCGGTATAACGAGTTACATCATTTAAGCCGCCCCAACTACTCCAAGAGCTAAATCCGGTTTCTAAATTATTTACATTTACGCCGTTAATCATAATTTGTTGATTTTCGGCCGAATATCCTCTCATTCTAAATCGAGCAGCTCCAAATTGAAAACTAGAAAATTGTATAAAAACATCCTTGCTTGATTGTAATAAAGACGAAACATCCTGTTGGTCTATTTCAGATTCAGCGTCCGAGCCGGACGTACTAAAAATAGGAATATTAAAATTAGAAATTGAAGTGTCACTTTGCTCAACTTGAACTTGAATAGAATCTGTTTGAGAAAAAACAGTTAAACAAAATAAAAATAAAATTGAGAAATAAATTTTTTTGATCATATATAAATATTAAATCTAATTCGTTTTTAAAATATTAAGTATAAAGTGGTTTCGGAAGTATAATTAAGAAATAAAATTATAAAACGTCAAGGTTAATCACTTATTTAAAAGTATTAAGCAAATATATTAAAAATGGTTTCCTTTTTCAATCAATTATTATAAACAGTATGTTAATAAAATTATTAAATAAAATAAATATAAAAACTGTGTCCGCATAATTATTAAAAAAAATGTTGTTAATTTATATTTTTAAGTTTCAAAGCTATGAAATCTAAATTTTTAATCTCCTTTTACTTTCTTTTTCTTAGTTTTTTGAATTGGTCGCAGCAATTAGAAAAAAATAAAAACTATTATATTTCTTCTATTGGGTTTTGGAATGTAGAAAACTTATACGACACCTTAAATGATCAATGGAAAAACGACGAAGAATTTACTCCGGCAGGCACTAATGCTTGGAATGGGAAACGATATTGGACAAAGATAGATCATCTTGCTGAAGTGATTAGTCAAATGGCTACTGATATTAACCCAGATGGCTTATCCATATTAGGACTTTGCGAAATAGAAAACAAAAGCGTAGTTCAAGATTTAATTAACTCGCCCAAACTAAAAAAAAGAAATTATCAATTGATTCACATCGAAGGCCCTGATGCCAGAGGTGTTGACCCCTCATTTATTTATAATCCAAGCTATTTTAAAGTTAAAAAAGCCATAAGTTATCATGTAACTTTAGTTACCGACTCTTCTCACAAAACAAGAGATATTTTAGTAATAAGTGGCTCATTTTTAGGAGAACCATTATCTGTTTTGGTTAATCATTGGCCATCGAGAAGAGGTGGCGAAATGCTAAGCCGAGTAAATAGAAATGCTGCAGCAAAAGTGGCTCGACATGTTGCAGATAGTATTACATTAAGTGATCCAAAAACAAAAATTATAATTATGGGTGATTTAAATGATGACCCAATAAATGAATGCGTAAAAAAGTTTATTAGAACCTATGGAGATATTTATTCGGCCAAAGATGATGAATATTTTAACCCCATGGAAAAGCCTTACCAAGATGGGATTGGATCATTAGCCTGGCAAGACAGTTGGAATTTATTTGATCAAATAATCTTAAATGCTGCTTGGATACCAAAAAAATATGAAACTTGGCAATATTATGCGGTTCGCATATTCAACAAACCCTTTTTAAAAAGTGATTTTGGTAATTTTAAAGGCTATCCTTTTAGAACTTACAGCGGAGGATCATATACTGCAGGATATAGCGATCATTTTGCAGTATATATAACTATTGCTAAAGAGAAAAAATAATTTCATCTATGAGTTTTTTTGCACATTGTTAACATTTAAAAATTAATGTTTTTTCGATATTTGTAGTGGTTATTATTTTTTTCTATATTTGTATATATTAAAAATTTAAAAAAATATTTATTTGCATTATTAATTGGCTCTTATCTTATTTCGATAATAGGAGTGCCAGTATTCCTTCATTATTGTGGAGGGCAATTAGAAAACATAAACTATGTAATTAAAGGTGCTGGTTGTTGCGATGAAGATGAGGATTCCTCTTCTAATGATGATTGTTGCAAAGACGAAAATTACATCATAAAAAACAATCCTAACTTTACTTTAAATCAATTCAATTACGATGCGTTTTTTAAAATAAGTAGCCATTTTCTTTATATAAAATATAATTACTACTGCATAAAAAAAATCGATTTTATTTATACTCTAATAACACAAAATAAATTCCCTCCTCCTAAACTACAATCTAGTTTAATTATTTCTACTTCTATTCTTTTAATTTAATTTTAAATTTTGAGTTAATTTATATTAACGCTCTGTTTTTTTTATTTTTTAATTATTTTAAACTATTTATTATGAAAATTATCATTTTTTTTATTTCATTATTTTACGCTGCAAGCAATTTTGCTCAAAACACAGCCATAAAAACTATTACCATTAACGTAAAGGGAAATTGTGAAGAATGCAAAGATCGCATAGAAAATGCGGTAGATATTAAAGGCGTAAAACATGCAATTTGGAATGAGGTTAATCAAATTTTAACAATCACCTATTTATCAAACAAAATAACTACTAACGAAATTGAAAAAGTTATTGCAGCAAGTGGTCATGATACGCCTAACTATAAAAGTCTTGATTATATTTACAACAAATTACCTTCTTGTTGCAAGTATAGAGACAAAAAATGTGAGAACAAATAAATATGCGCTCTTTTAAATTCATAGTCACTTGTTTGATTATCTTTCTTTCAACACAAGCAAATTCTCAAATTAATGGAAAGGTAATTGAAGTTTCAAAAACAAAAGATACAACTGTTGTTGTTGGAGCAACAATTAGTTGGAGTAATACCAGCATTTCTGCAATTACAAATGAATTAGGTGATTTTAAATTAATTAATTCAACTAGTTCAAAAGTTCTTATCATACAAGCAATTGGTTTCGTAACTCGAAAAATAAGTGTAAGTGACACCAATAAGTTTTTGTTATTAATTTTGAAATCCGGATTAGTTCTTGATGAAATTGAATTAATTTATTATTCAACTGGAACCGAAATTTCGTATCTCAATCCAATAAAAACAGAAATATTAAATGAGCGATCATTAATGAAAGCCGCTTGCTGTAATTTATCCGAAAGCTTTGAAACAAATCCAAGTATTGATGTGAATTTTGCAGATGCAATTACAGGAACAAAACAAATTCAAATGTTAGGTTTATCTGGCCAATATGCGCAAATTACTAAAGAAAACATGCCCTATTTAAGAGGCTTAGCAAGTAACTATGGCCTAACCTTTATTCCAGGCTCCTGGATACAATCTATTCAACTAAGTAAAGGTGTTGGTTCAGTTATAAATGGGTATGAAAGCTTTACGGGGCAAATAAATACAGAATTACAAAACCCACTAAAATCAGATAAATTAAATTTTAATACCTACATCAATGAAAATGCGCGAAATGAATATAACTTAAATTTGTCTCGTCAATTAAATAAAAATCTATCAATAGGATTATTATCGCATACTAGTTTTAATCCTTTAGCACAAGATAAAAATAATGATGGCTTTGCCGATATACCAATTGGTAAACAATATAATTTTATGAATAAATACGGCTACTCTTCTCCAAATGGTTTTGAAGCACAATTTGGAGGTGGATATTTAAAAGACACACGTTCTGGTGGTCAATTTTTAGAATTTATTCCAAATAAATCAGATAGTATTAAACTATATAAATTAGGTGTTGATAACGAAAAATGGGAAGTTTATAGTAAAACTGGGTATGTATTTAAAAACAAACCTGGCACTAGCATGGGTCTTCAAACCTCATACTTAAACCATCTGCAAAATAATTTTTATGGGAATACAAATTACCAAGGAAATCAAAAAACATTTTATTTAAATTATATATTTCAAGGAATAATTAATACAACTGATAATGTCTTTAAAATTGGTACAAGTTATTTAAATGATAATGTTTCAGAAATATTTGAAAACTCAACGTATGAAAGAAAAGAAAAAGTAATAGGAACTTTTTTAGAGTTTACTCACAACTATAAAGAAAAATTTAATTTTATTGCTGGAATAAGAGCCGATTATCACAATTATTATGGATTATTTTATACACCTCGAATTCATTTGAGATATGCGTTCAAACCAACAAGTGTTTTAAGATTAAGCGCCGGAAAAGCCTTAAGAACTTCGTCAATTTTTAGTGATAATTCCTATTTAATGGCCTCATCAAGAAAATGGACAATTGAACCGAGCGACTCAAAATTACCATATGGGTTAAAACCTGAATCAGGATGGAATTATGGATTAAATTATACTCAGAAATTTAAAATTAATTATAGAGAAGCCTATGTAACTCTTGATATATATCGAACAGATTTCACAAATCAAGTAGTAACTGATTTAGACTATGATCCACAGCAAGTAATTATTTTTAATTTGAAAGGTTCTTCTTATTCTAATACTCTTCAATTTGAATTTAATTTAGAACCCAGAAAACGATTTTTTATAAAAACAGCTTATCGCTTTGTTGATACAAAAGTTGATTTTAAATCTGGATTATTACAAAAATCAATGGTGTCAAAGCACAGAGCATTCATTAACTTAAGTTACGAAACTAAAAATAATCATTGGTTATTTGATTTTACGAATCAATTTAATGGAGAAAAACGACTTCCTTCTACAGAATCTAATCCTTTAGAATATAAAGTAGCCAATTATTCACCATCATTTTTTAATGTGTTAGGTCAAATTACTTTTAATACAAAAATTTATTCAAATAATTTTAATATTTATTTAGGCGTGGAAAATTTATTAAACTACAAACAATCAGATCCAATTATATCGAGTGATTTACCATTTAATAAATATTTTGATGCGAGTATGGTTTGGGGGCCAATTTATGGAAGAATGCTTTATCTTGGTTTGAGATATAAAATCAAATAACAAATGAATTTGACGTTAATACCAAAATAACAATGGCGCAATCAAAATAAA
>CAMCZO010000003.1 GCA_945887955.1 Chitinophaga pinensis
AAATGAAATTGTATTTCAGGAAATTTTTCTTGAGCCATTTGAAGTAGCCATGCGCTTTCGGCTAAAAAGACAGGGCGATCTTCTTTATCAATTGCAATGTGAGCATTTCGATCTTGCATAAAATTATCTAGTTTTTTCTTATCACTGCAACTTATCCAAAGGGCTTTAAATAAGTTAATTTGATCAAAACTAGCACTCGCATTATACTCTGATTTTAAACGGTGTTGTATAACTTCAAATTGCAATGCGCCAACAGTTCCAATTACTTTCCGACCATCTACTTTTTTTGTAAATAATTGCGCCACCCCTTCATCCGTTAATTGTTCTAGTCCTTTTTGTAATTGTTTGGTTTTCATAGGATCCATATTTGTAACATACCTAAACAATTCAGGCGAAAAGCTAGGAATACCTTTAAAATTAATATTTGCACCTTCTGTTAACGAATCTCCTATCTTAAAATTTCCGGCATCATATAAACCGATCACATCCCCAGGAAATGCCTCGTCAATTACCGATTTTTGTTGAGCCATAAAGGCAGTGGGATTACTAAATCGCATTTGTTTTTTATCTCTTACGTTGAAATAATATTTATTACGTTCAAATTTTCCAGAACATATTCTTAAAAATGCAATCCTATCTCGATGTTTTGGATCTAAATTGGCATGAATCTTAAATACAAAACCACTAAATTTTTGATCATCGGGTTTTATTATTCCAATATCAGTATCCCTTTCTTTTGGAAATGGAGCAATTTCTACAAAGCAATCTAATAATTCTCGTATGCCAAAATTATTTACAGCACTCCCAAAAAACACAGGACTAATTTGGCCGTTGAGGTATTTTTCTTTATCTAATGTATCATAAACGCCATCAATTAAATTAACATCTGCCCGTAATTGCTCTGAAAAATCGCCGCCAATTCTTTTATCAATTATCGAATCGTTAATGTCTTTTATAGTTAACATTTCTTCTAAAGTTGTTTTACTATCTCCTTGAAAAAGATTTAAAGATTTTTCGGTTAAATTATAAACTCCTTTAAACGATTTTCCTATCCCTATTGGCCAGGTAAAAGGACGAACTTTTATTTTTAATTCTTTTTCAATCTCATCTAAAAGATCAAACGGATTTTGTCCTTCTCGGTCTAATTTATTAATAAAAACAATAACAGGAGTTTTTCGCATGCGGCAAACTTCTAGTAATTTCCGAGTTTGTGGCTCAACTCCTTTTACGCAATCAATTACCATAATTACACTATCAACAGCACTTAACGTTCGATAAGTGTCTTCAGCAAAATCTTCGTGGCCGGGGGTATCTAAAATATTTACTTTATAGTTTTTATAGTCAAATGCCATTACCGAGGTAGAAACAGAGATTCCTCTTTGCTTCTCAATTTCCATAAAATCGGAAGTAGTAGATTTTTTAATTTTATTTGATTTTACTGCTCCTGCAGATTGAATGGCACCTCCAAAAAGTAATAATTTTTCAGTCAAAGTGGTTTTTCCTGCATCCGGATGAGCAATAATCGCAAACGTTCTTCGGCGTTTTATCTCTTCTAAAAAAGTCATTTTGTTATTTTATTGTTTGCGAAGATAGAAATTTTAATTTTTTAAGCTAATTAATGCATTTTATTAAAATCTAACACGAAAACATATTTAAATTAAATATTTAACTTTTTATTTTTTGTAATTTTACCAATATGATTAAAGCAGAATGGTATGTTGATTGGTTTAATTCACCTTACTATCATCTTTTATATAACAATCGGAACGAAGATGAAGCAAATTTATTTATTGATAATTTATGTAATAAACTAGAATTAAAAACGAATACTAAAATTTGGGATTTAGCATGCGGAAAAGGTCGTCATGCGATTGCACTTTCTAAAAAAGGCTATCATGTTATTGGTAGTGATTTGTCTGAGAATAGCATTTTAGAAGCAAAAAAAAGCAGCACTAAAAATTTAGATTTTTTTTTACATGACATGCGTTTACCCTTTAGTATAAAAAATTTTGATGCTGTATTTAATTTATTTACAAGTTTAGGATATTTTAAAGATATAAATGAGAATTTTTTTGTTTTTAAAAATGTATCTGATGCATTAAATCCAAATGGAATATTTGTTGTTGATTTTTTTAATGCTAAAAAAGTAACTTCCTCACTCAATAAAAAGAAAATAGAGCAACGAGGACCAATATCGTTTGGTATCGAAAAAAAAATATTGAATAATGCAATTGTTAAACACATTGAATTTAGTGATAATAAGCAGCATTTTTATTTCGAAGAATCTGTTTCTTTATTAAATTTGAATGATTTTGAATGCTTTGCTAAACAATCAGGATTTAAACTTTTAAGTACTTTTGGCAACTATCATCTCGAGCCTTTTGATGAAATAAATTCTGATCGATTAATTTTAATTTTTAAAAAAATATAATTTTGAATCCAATTATTTCCATTTCCGCTTTAATAGCTCCAATTTTATTGGCAGGTGGCTTAACCCTGAAAATAAAAATTAATCAAGTAAATTTACGCTTGTTGTTGGCTTTTAGCGCCGCTTATTTATTCACATTATCTATTATTCATTTATTGCCTTCAGCTTTTCAATTAGGTTCAACTAAACAAATAGGTATTTTTATTGTATTTGGTTTTTGTTTGCAATTGCTTATTGATACGTTCAGTACCGGAATTGAACATGGTCACATACATTTGCATAGTTCTGAATGCAAAAATAAGTTGCCTCGTGGAATTATTGTTGGTTTATTACTTCATTCTTTTTTAGAAGGCTTGCCTATTTATATTCCATCCTCAAATCTTAGTAATTCATTTAATCAACAACTTATTTTAGGTTTAGCATTACATAATATACCTATTACCATTGCTTTTACAGCTTTATTGAAAGAACACGAATCGAGTAATTCTAAAAAATGGACACTCTTGTTTTTATTTAGTATTATGGCCCCATTAGGGTATTTAAGTAGCTATTTACTTCAAACCTATGGACTGAAAAATTATCAGCTATATAGTCAAATTGCTTTTGCTATGGTTATTGGAATTTTTCTTCACATATCAACTGCTATTTTATTCGAAACGAGCGAACACCATAAATACAATAAAACTAAAGTATTAATGATGGCTTGCGGAATTGTTTTGGCTTATTTAATTAGTTAATGGAAGATATTACGTTTTTTGTTGATGTTATTGTGCCACTTGGTGTCCCAAATAAATTTACCTATCGAGTTCCTAAAGAGTTTAATGATTTTATAAAGATAGGAAAACGAACACTGGTTCAATTTGGAAAAGCAAAAATTTACACCGGCATTATTTATGCTATCCACCAATCTGCACCTAAAGATTATACGGCAAAATATATTGAAGCAGTTTTAGATGATGCACCAATTGTAACCGAGATTGAATTGAAATTTTGGGATTGGATTTCGTTTTATTATTGCGCAAATCCAGGAGATGTAATGAATGCAGCGCTTCCCTCGGGACTAAAATTAAGTAGTAGTTCTCATTTACAATTAAATTCAGAATTTAATTTTGAGGAAATAAATCACGCCTTTTTTACAGATCGAGAGCACTTGATTATTGATGCTTTGCACATTACACCAAATTTAAGTTTTGATAATTTAATTGAACTATTAAAAATTAAAACTATTCAGCCGATTATAAATAATCTTCTCAAGAAAAATGCAATTGTCCTTTATGAAGATATTAAAGATAAATACAAACCGAAGATTCAAAGTTTTTTACAATTGCACGCAGACTATAAAAACGAAACAAAATTACGCGAAGCACTGAGTTTATTAGAAAAAAAAGCATTTAAACAAGCTGAGGCACTTTTGTGCGTTCTTCAATTATCAAATAAAGATCTTTCAAAAGATGTTCCTCAATGGATAAAAAAAACTGAAGTAACTAAAAAGGTAGATGCGTCTGCAGTTTCTGCATTAACTAAAAAAGGGATATTAATCGAAGCTCAATTTGAAATTGGTCGATTATTATTCGAAAAAGGAAATTCTATTTTAAAAGAATTAAGTTCTGCTCAAAAATCAGCTTATCATGAAACTCTTAGTGCATTTAAAAATAACAAACCTGTTTTATTGCAAGGAGTAACTGGCAGTGGTAAAACCGAAATTTATATTCAGCTAATTAAAGATACTCTTCAACAAAATAAACAAGTGTTATTTTTAATTCCAGAAATAGCCCTTACCACACAGCTTATCACGCGTTTAAGAGCAGTTTTTGGAGAATTGGTTGGTGTTTATCATTCAAGATTTAGCGAAAATGAACGAGTAGAAATATGGAATAACGTTTTACATCAAAATAAAAATGAAGGGACCGAGGAAATCATAAATTCTAAAAGAGAATATAAAATTTTACTCGGAGCTCGCTCTTGTTTGTTCTTGCCATATAATAATTTAGGTTTAATTATTGTAGACGAAGAGCACGATAATTCTTTTAAACAATATGATCCTGCCCCCAGATATCAAGCTCGAGATGCAGCATTATATTTGGCAAAGCTTCACCAGGCACAAGTTGTTTTAGGAAGCGCCACTCCCTCTCTCGAAAGCTATTACAATGTTTCTTTAAAAAAATACGAATTAGTTAAAATTAATATCCAGTTTGTAGAAAGTGGAGGTACAAATGTTGAGGTATGTGATATCAATCACTTTAACAACTCTAACCAAATGAAAGCCTGCTTAACACCGCCACTTTTTAATGCGATTGAAAAAGCACTTTCAAAAAAACAACAAATTATTTTATTTCAAAATAGAAGAGGTTTTGCACCATATACCGAATGTAAACAATGCGGTCACGTTCCTCATTGCATTCAATGCGATGTATCCTTAATTTATCATAAACAGCAACAAAAATTAATTTGTCATTATTGTGGTTATTCAGTTACACCTCCTAAAACTTGTTCGGCTTGTGGCAGTAATCAGTTACATTATAAAGGTTTAGGTACCGAAAAAATTGAAGAGGACATCGAAATATTATTTCCAAATGCGAAGGTTGCTCGTATGGATTTAGACAGTACTCGAAGTAAATATGCTTACAAGCAATTAATTGATGATTTTGAAACTGGTGGCATTGATATTTTAATTGGCACGCAAATGGTAACTAAGGGTTTAGATTTTGAAAATGTTAGTGTAGTTGGAATTTTAAACGCCGATTCTATTTTAAATTTTCCAAATTTTAGATCTTTCGAAAAAGCATATCAATTAATCACTCAGGTTCGAGGAAGAGCAGGAAGAAGTAAAGAAAAAGGCAATGTGTTTGTTCAAACCACTCAACCCAATCATAAAGTTATTAATTATATTATCGAAAATAATTCAAGTCGTTTTTTTGAAGAAACTTTAATCGAGCGTCAACAGTATAATTATCCACCGTTTTCTCGTTTGTTTGAGTTAACAGTTATTTCTAAAGATATTAATGAAGTTAATCATTTAGCTAATGAGTTTTGCGAATTATTAAAACCTCATTTTCCTAATAATATTCTAGGACCCGAATTCCCTTTAATTTCTAAAATAAAAAATCAATATTATAAACGTTTATTAATTAAAACAGGAAAACAACAACCAGCGATAATTATGCGTCAAAAAATTTATTCGGCTATCAATGATTTAAAAAATAATTACAAGAATTGGAAATATCGAATTGCAATTGATGTTGATCCAGTTTAATATGTTTCAATCCCTTTTCTTAACTAAATATTATGTTATAATGATTAAATTTGTGCTTGTCGGTTTAAATAAAATAAATATTATTTTATGTTGAGAAAATGAAAACTAAAACTTTAAAAAAAAACAAAGTCAATGTTGTTACATTAGGTTGTAGTAAAAATTTGGTTGATAGCGAAGTCTTAATGGGCCAACTTAAAGCTAACAAATTTGAAGTAGAACATGAAGGCCATGGTGATGACCATCAAATCGTGATAATAAATACTTGTGGTTTTGTTGATAATGCTAAACAAGAAAGTATAGATACCATTTTACGCTATGTAAAAGCAAAAAAAGAAGGTGCAGTAGAAAAATTATATGTGACTGGATGCTTGAGCGAACGTTATAAAAAAGATCTTGAAAAAGAAATTCCAGAAGTTGACGCCTATTTTGGAACTAGCGAATTACCAAAAATTTTAAAAACACTTAAGGCTGATTACAAACACGAGTTGGTTGGAGAGCGTTTATTAACAACCCCTTTTCATTACGCTTATTTTAAAATTAGTGAGGGTTGCGATAGGCCTTGCAGCTTTTGCGCCATCCCTTTAATGCGCGGAAAACATTTAAGTGTGCCTATTGATGAATTAATGTTGCGCGCTAAAACTCTTGCGGCTAAAGGAGTTAAAGAGTTACTGTTAATTGCTCAAGATTTAACTTATTACGGATTAGATATTTATAAAAAACGTGAATTGGCTAACTTAATTGATAAATTAAGCGACACCGAAGGAATTGATTGGATAAGATTGCATTATGCTTTCCCTAGCGGTTTCCCTATGGAAGTTTTAAAAATAATGAAAGCAAAAAATAATATTTGTAATTATTTAGATATGCCTTTGCAACACATTACTGATAACATGCTTAGTTCAATGCGAAGAGGAATTACAAAACAAAAAACAATCGATTTAGTAAATAAAATTCGCGATACTGTTCCAGGTATAGCCTTAAGAACCACTTTAATTGCAGGATATCCCGGCGAAACCGAAAAAGATCATGAAGAAATGTTGCAATGGGTTCAAGAAACAAAATTTGAACGTTTAGGCATTTTTACTTATTCACACGAAGAAAACACGCATGCCCATTTATTAAAAGATGATGTGTCTGAAAAAATAAAACGAAAAAGAGCAGATGCTGTTATGGCTATTCAACAAGAAATTTCAATGCAATTAAATAAAGAAAAAATTGGCAAGAACTATAAAACATTATTTGATCGAAAAGAAGGCGATTATTTTATTGGTCGCACAGAGTTTGATAGCCCTGATGTAGATAATGAAGTGCTAGTTAAAGCCAACAACGATACTTATATTCGTATTGGCGATTTTGAGAATGTTAGAATTACCGATGCTAGTGATTTTGATTTGTACGGTGAATTGATAAAACCGTAATTTAAAAATTAATTTATTTTCTATCCTGTATTAAATTGTGATTTTTCAAAAACTATAAATCGTTTTTAATTTATCTTAATGAATCTTCCTGATCTTGATCCATGAAGCCCTATACATTTTATCAAATAAGTGCCAGCGGGAAGGGGAGTAAGATCTAAGTCTGTTTTACCTTTACTCAAATCTTTTTCAAATAAAATCCTATTTAGTATATCCAATACTTCTATGTGAATAATATCTTCGGTTTCAACACTAAAAATACCTGTATTGGGATTTGGAAATAAATGAAATGAATTAGTTTCGTCAGCCACCGAACTTAAACTCAGACAAGGATTCACATTCAGAGTAAGGGTTTTACTGCTTTTGCATCCACTAATAGAATTCATCCCCGTAACTATAAATTGTATACTACTTGCACTTGATAGGCTAATACTAGGACTTATAACCCCATTGCTCCATGTATAACTTGTGGCCCCGCTGGCGGTAAATATAGTGCTTTGGTAAGGACAAACTGTAAAATTACCGCTAACACTTATACTTGGTGAAGCCTGCACTAAAATGTTTTGGCTTAGTGTATCGGCACCACATGCCGTGAAGAGTAAAAGCTTAACGTTATGAAGACCAGGACTAGAAAAAACATGCGTGGGATTTAAGGCAGTTGAAGTATTGCTAGCAGCTGAGGCTGGATCATCAAAATTCCATAACAAGCCGCTAAGAGGTGAGCTACTGGCGGCACATGTGCTTACCACTGTGTTAACAAAAGGCGCCTGAAAGGAAACACTTTGACAAAAATATCCGGCACCTAAAGTAAATGTATATGCCGTCGGAGAAAACTGCAAAGGGTCGTTTATAAAATTTGGTAGCCCAGGCCAAGATTTCTTTGGGGCAATGGATTGACCATTGTCAATATAATTACATAAAGCACCTGCCGCATTCGGATTATTAATAACGCCTAGACTTGTTTGGTTAGCTCGAGCTAAATAAATTTTCCCATTAGTGGCTAATTGTAATTGACCGGTGAAAGAAGCACTGAAACTCATTTGAGAGTTTGCAACGGCACTGTTACTGCCCGCACATAGATCATATTGATAGAGAGAATTGCCTAATAATGGCGTGGCGTATAGTTTAGAACCATCTGGTGAAAATTCACAACCGTCGGCACCGAAAAAGTTCGCTAAAATCAATGGATTGGAAACCACACCATTGCTGGTATTAAAATCATATAATTCAAATTTACCAGGACCTGGATAATTGTAAAGCGAAATGGCAAGTTTAGAACCGTTAGGAGAAATTTTCATACAGCCAATAGTATTTACACCTGTATGAACAGAGCCTACAGATGAAACAACTGCAACTGTATTAAGCCCAGCTGCGCTTAAAAGGTAGGCTCTGAAATTGGCCGAATTGTATTCATGAATTATAGCCCAATAATCTTTGCGGTTACAATGTTTTACAAGCATTAATTTCTCTGAACTGACATTAGGATAAATAATATTATTTTTAATGGTAACCGAACCATTGCCCGAGGCCAGATTCATGTCTACCAGAGAATAAGCAAAACTCGGAGTATAGAGGTTTGGAGCCATATTAAATATATAATATAAATTACTGCTGCCCAGTTTTTTCAAGATAATAGTGGGTTGGGAGGTGTTTTGATAACTTAGCAAGCCTGTGCCATTAGCCATTACCTGATGCAATCTATTCCAGATGGTGTCACCATTTGTATAAAATAATAAATTGCCACTTGCATCTGCAATGGATGAACTTCCGTCACCAGAATGCATAGCGCTATTGGTAAGTATGGTGGGAGGATTGGTCATAAAGTCCAAACCTGCCTTAATACCAAAATACCATTTAGAATTTTCGTTTTGGGCATTTAAGAAATTATAATTGCAGAGTAAAAATAAAAATACAATTATTTTAAAAGCTGGCTTTTTCTTTTTAAAATTTCTCATGTTTTTTATTAAATGGCAAATAATTTGAGGATTTTAACGAATTTAAAAAAAATATATGAATTTAAATTAAATTTAACATATACAATTAATTAGACGGTGTTATCCCAATAATTTTATTTATAATAGTCAGTTTTTTTATCACTTAACAGGAGCTCGAAAAAATAGTTGTGTATTTAGCTTCATAAATAAATGCGCCTATTTTGTTAGCTCATTTAATTCAAAACAAAATTCCTTTTAAATATACAATCGAAATCTATATATTTGACTGTTAAAATTCTTCAACTAATTAAGCCCATAATGTTATTTGGCTTTTTGGAAACTTGCAGGATATTTTCAATATAAACATACAAAATTAAAACAATGGCAAACAAAGAAATAAAAAACGTAGAATACGGTTTAGAGAAAATATTTGAAGGGGCTAAAGATTTTTTGCCTTTGTTAGGGACAGATTATGTAGAGTTTTATGTAGGTAATGCTAAACAATCGGCACACTTTTATAAAACCGCTTTTGGGTTTCAGTCATGCGCTTATGGTGGATTAGAAACAGGTTTAAAAGATCATACTTCTTATGTTTTAAAACAAGATAAAATTCGATTAGTTTTAACTTCAGCATTAAATAGTAATTCACCCATAGGAGAACATGTAAAAAAACATGGCGATGGAGTTAAGGTAATTGCTCTTTTAGTAGAAGATGCTCGCAGCGCGTTTGAAGAAACAGTAAAACGTGGCGCTAAACCATTTATGGAGCCAAAGGTTGAGCAAGATGAGCAGGGCGAAGTGGTAAAATCTGGCATTTATACTTACGGCGAAACCATTCATATGTTTATTGAACGTAAAAACTACAAAGGCACTTTTTTGCCCGGTTTTAAAGAATGGAAAAGCGATTACAATCCAACGGCAGTTGGCTTAAAATTTATTGATCACATGGTGGGTAATGTTGGATGGAATCAAATGAATGCTACTGTTAAATGGTATGAAGAGGTAATGGGTTTTGTTAATTTTTTAAGTTTCGACGATAAACAAATCACAACAGAATATTCAGCATTAATGAGTAAGGTCATGAGTAATGGAAATGGCCGAATTAAATTTCCAATTAATGAACCAGCAAAAGGAAAAAAGAAATCACAAATTGAAGAGTATATCGATTTTTATGAGGGGGCTGGAGTTCAGCATTTAGCTTTAGCAACCGATGATATAATTAAAACTGTTAGAGAATTAAAAATACGTGGCGTAGAGTTTTTACCCCCACCTCCTCAAGCCTATTACGACGAAATACCAAAAAGACTGGGTGTACACAGCGAAATAATGAAAGAAGATATTAAAGAACTTCAAAAATTATCTATATTGGTAGATGCAGATGAAGATGGATATTTATTGCAAATTTTTACTAAGCCAGTAGAAGATAGACCAACTTTATTTTACGAAATTATTCAACGAATGGGTGCAAAAGGCTTTGGCGCAGGAAATTTTAAAGCATTATTCGAATCAATCGAACGCGAACAATCTTTAAGGGGCACCTTATAGCTCTAATCAAATAATTATTTTTATTTATTCGCTTTAGCTGGAGTTTCCATTTTACAAATTTCTTCTATGCCTCTTACTAATAAATCAAGATCTTGTATACTGGTATAAACATTTGGTGTTACCCTAATGCCATTAACATTTTTATGTACAATAGATACGGTATGTATTTTGTATTTTTCAAATAATTTTGCTTCAATTTGTTGAGCCTCCCAACCTTCAATGCCAATGTTAGCAATAGCACAAGAAAAATTTGGTTTAAGTGAGGACGCAAATTTTACTTTCGGTAATTTATATACTTTTTCAGTCCAATAGTCTTTTAAAAATCTCAGACGAGCTTCTTTTCTTTTGCCACCTATAGCATTATGAAAATCAATTGCGGTACCAATAGCCATTTCAGAAGCAGTTGACCGGGTTCCTAAACTTTCAAACTTCCGAATATCATCCCCGTCTGGCTCAACACTTGATAATAATGCCCATATATTTTTAATTTTATTTTTTTTGATGTACATGATTCCACTTCCGAAAGGAGCCCCTAACCACTTGTGAAGCGATGTTGCAAAATAATCAGCTCCAGTTTCTTCGATTTTGTAATCAATATGAGAAAATGAATGCGCTCCATCTACAATAACTTCACATCCTTTGCTATGAGCCATATCTGCTATTGTTTTACAAGGAACAATGTTTCCAGTCCAATTAATCATATGAGTTATATGCACGATTTTAGTTTTAGAGGTAATGGCGTTTTCATATAATTTCACTATGGCTTTATCATCTTCTAAGGGTTGTGGTATTTCTATCCAAACTAATTTTATTTTATCTCGCTTTTCTCTTTGCTTCCAGGCATTTGTCATATTTGGATAATCAAAAGTGCTTAAAACAACTTCATCGCCTTCTTTTAAATTTAAGCCAAAAATAATGCTGTTTAATCCTTCAGTCGCATTTCTATTAATAGCAATTTCTTCTGGCGATACTCCTGCCAAATCAGCTAATTTAATTCTAAGCGCCTCGCGACCCTGATCAAGTATTCTCCACATGTAGTATGTTGGCGCCTCATTACAATATTGATAATATCGAATGTGCGCATCTTGAACCACTTTGGGTTGAGGACTAACCCCACCGTTATTTAAATTTATAATGTTTGGAGAAGTGGTATAGCTTTGTCGAATCCAACTCCAAAAATCTTCTTGTTCTGAACCCTCATTTAAACTTAATCCCTCAAGTTTATGCAATTGTTTTTCTAATTCTAGAGCAAAAGGTTTATTAATATTAGAAAAAAGTTCAATGCTGCTAACCGAAGCGGCAGTGGCGAATAAAAAATTACGTCTATCCATAGCATTTAAATTTATATTAAAGATATAAAACGGATTTAATAAAAATAGATTTAAAATATTTTATTAAACTTTTGCGAAAAAAATATTTAAAAAAAAACAGTTTATTTTCGAATCACATTAGTTGCACTTGCTTGAATACTTGGCATAATAACCAAATCGTTTATGTTCACATGTGCTGGTCGGCTGGCAACCCAATAAATTGTTTCAGCAACATCATCAGGATGCAAGGGCTGCAATCCAGCATATACTTTTTTAGCACGATCCTCATCTCCATCAAAGCGAACAATGCTAAACTCTGTTTCAACCATGCCTGGATTAATGGCAGTAACTTTGATCTGATGAGGTAATAAATCAATCCGCATGGCTTTATTAAGCGCATCTACCGCATGTTTTGTTGCGCAATATACATTACCGTTAGCATAAACTTCTTTTCCAGCAATAGATCCAATGTTAATAATATGACCTTTTTTATTTTCAATCATTAAATTTGAAATAAATTTAGTGGTATACAATAGGCCTTTAATATTGGTGTCAATCATTTGTTCCCAATGCAATAAATTTCCATCTTGAATAGTTGATAAACCTGCGGCTAATCCTGCATTATTTACTAACACATCAATTTTTTTGTGAGCAGCACTTAAAGATAGAATGGCTTGTTCAACTTTATTTAAATGTCTAATGTCAAAACATAAATCTAACACTTGAATTTTATAAGTTGATTCTAAAATCTCTTTAAGAGCCGTTAAACGCTCTTGTCTGCGACCAGTAATAATCAAATCATAACCGTTTTTCGCAAAAATCTCTGCAGTACTTTTTCCTATACCTGAAGTTGCGCCCGTAATAAAAACTAACATAATAAATAATTTTGAATTGCTAATTTACTATGCTTAGCAGCGTAAACAAAATATATAATTACACCAATTATTAACCATTAAATCATCTAAAAAAAAGCAAACAAAATTTGGTTAACTAAAACCGTTTTCGAATTATTTCAACTTCATTTTTTTATAAATGAAATAAACAATTGCACCTAAAGGAATAACTAATAATCCAAAATAGGCTGCAGGATCATCACTTAGTGCATTTTTTAAAATGAACCAAGCAACAACAGCAATGAATAAAAAAGGAAGTACGGGATAAAGTGGTGATTTGAAAATCCCATCCGTTTGCCCTAACTTTTTAATTCTGAAAATAAATATACCCGAACAGGCCATTGCTAAAAAGAACCATTCGGTAATGGTAACATAGGTATATAAGGCTTCAAATTTTCCCCAAACAAAAATTAAAACAATCGCCCATGCCGATTGAAGTAATATAGCGTTCACGGGTACTCCGAATTTCGGATGTGATTTTCCAAAAGCATCAAAAAATAAACCTTCTTTTGCCATTTGTTGAACAATGCGCGGAGTGGCCAAAACATACAGTCCTGCACATCCGAATACTGACAATGCTATTAGAATCGATACAGCATATGAGCCTCCTGGAATAATTTTTTCTATGGCATCAGCAGCTAATGTTTTACTATTTTGAATTTCTTCAATGCTTAATACTTTCATATAACCAATGCTTACGAGAACGTATGAGAGTGTTACTACTAATGTTCCTAAAATAAGTGCCATTGGCACATTGCGCTTTGGATTTTCGGCTTCATTTGTTACAAAACTTGCATAGTGCCAGCCAGTATAAGACCATAGCACTCCTACAAATGCTTTCGCCCATCCAAATTCTTCGGCCGTTTTATTAGTAAATATTTCTTTAATTGAAATTGAATTATCAAAAATAGTATTTGTTCCTAAAAAAAGTAATAGAATGAGTAAACCATAAATGCCAATTATTTTTAAAATAGTAGAAACATTAGCGAACCATTTCGAACTTTCTAAACTAAACATGTTAAACAATGTGAGTAAAACAATTGACGCTGCTGCATAAATAGGTTTTAATTTATCTGAAAATCCTACAATCTGTTGAGAGTAATCTGCAAATACAAGAATCAGCGCTGCAATAGTTCCAGAGGAAACAACCGCTAATAAGCACCATCCATAAAGAAAAGCGGGTAATGGACCAAATGCTTCTTGTAAATAAGTATAAATCCCACCTCCTTTCGGAAAGCGTCCTCCCATTTCGGCATAAACCAATGCGCCAATCAGTGAAACCAATCCTCCGGTAATCCAAAGTAAGGTCATCCACATTTGGTCTGGTACCTCTTGAGCAATGCTCGAAGGAGTTTTGAAAATCCCCGAGCCAATGGTACTACCAATGGCAATCATGGTTAGAGCGAAAAGCGAGAGTCTTTTTTTAGTCATGTTGTGGTTTCATTAACTTCTAATATCTACAAATAAAAATAATGATTTTAAATTTTTTTTGGTTAATTTTTTTTTCTAAATAAACTCATCATGTAATTTGTTCCTAAATTAAATGTAGTATTAAAATTAAGTAAATAGCTTAATTTAATACCTTTTAATTGTTCTATTTTTAATTTATAAATTATTTACAACTACTAAATAATTATTTTTATTATCAAATGCAAAACGAGTAATTTTTTTTATTCCAAATGGCGATAAATCAAATAATACTTGCCAAGTATTTGTTTCTGGAATGTATTTTAAAATATTTGCTTTATCAGAAATAAGCAAGCCAAAAATAGGATGCCATACTAAATCTTCTGATTGAGCTGATGATTGAGCATATCTATAAGCTCTTCCTAATAAAAAATCATACTTAAAATAAGTAGTAAATAAACTATCTTTAATTCCATATAATAAACAATGCCTATTAATTGCTTTAAATCCTCTAATTGGACTTTGACATATCAGAAAATCTGTTTGATTAGATTTAATAAAAACTTTTAATGTATGCGGTTCGGTAAGTTTATAATAAACTAAAGTATCTGTATTTAAATAACTAAAATAACCAACCGAATCCATCTCAAATTTGCCATCATCGTGAGCTGATTTTTCGTTTAATAAATGTATGCGTTGAGCACTATCTTTTTCAACAATTACTGTGCTTATAAGTTCAGAATTTGGACTTTGAGTAGGCGAATATTCGCTTTCGGTAGTATTAGTAAAGCGTATGTTTTGTTTCTTTTTTATGTCGTAGTAATAAATATCAGACTGTTTATCTTCTTTGATACTAACATAAAATAATTTTTTACCATCTTCCGAAAATGAGGGTTGATTATCATAACCTTCTCTATTATTTATATTTAGAGGGTTTTTGAGTTCAATGTTTTCTTTCGAAGGTTTAATAGAAAATAACCAAAGGTCGCTATTCGGTAGCTGAGCCATTAAAACAATTTTCGAAATACTTAAAAAAGTAAAGAGTTTAAGTTTTATCATGAGATAATTTAAAGAAGTGACGTTCAATAAGTTTATAAACAATAGTTCCAAAAATTAAACCCAGGACGGCGCCGCCAACAATATCACTTGGATAATGCACACCAAGATAAATTCTGCTGTAAACAACAATTATCGGATAAATAAAAAACAATATTTTTCTTTTTTTTGCCATCCATGTTGCACAAAAAAATAAATAAGTTATTATGCCAAAACTATTTGCGGCATGCGAAGAAACAAATCCAAAATTACCACCTTGGTAATTATTAACAAGATGTATTTTTTCCTTTAATTCTGTGTTGTGTGTGGGCCTCAAACGTTTAACCGAATGTTTAATAGCATTAGAACTTAAATCGCAACAAGCAATAACTATTGCAACACCCAATAACATGGCCAACAAATTTTTTATTTTAAATTTTTTATAGAAAAAAAATCCAAAAACACCTACAAATAAAATCGTTGGCCAATTCTCACTCAATTGCCAAAATATTAAATCCAGAAATGCAGTATGATGAGAATTTATTAATACTAATAAATTTTTGTCCAACATTTTAATTGTTTCAAACATGCTTAAAAGTAATAAATTAATTATCGAGAGTTCAAAAATTTATAATAAACAATAATATCGTTAAATTTGTATTATTTTAAATTAAATTTTATAAAAATGTCGGCAGAAAAAATAATATCTTCTAAAGCCCCAGATCCTGTAGGACTTTATCCTCACGCTCGAAAAGTAGGAAACTTTTTGTTTTTAAGTGGAGTTGGACCAAGAGAAAAAGGCAGTTCTAAAATACCAGGTGTAGAATTAGATGATCTTGGGCAAATTATAAGTTATGATTTTGAGATTCAATGTCACAGTGTGTTTCGCAATATCAAATTTATATTAGAAGATGCCGGAAGCAGTTGGGATAAAATAATTGATGTAACCGTATTTTTGACCAATATGAAGGATGATTTCGCTATTTATAATCGAATATGGGCAGATTATTTTAAAGAAAACCAGCCTTGTCGAACTACTTTAGAAATAAACAAACTTCCAACCCCTATTGCAATAGAATTAAAGGTTTTAGCCTTAATAGACTAGTTTGATTTAGGCGTATTTTATCGTTTAACTAGTTTAATTTCAATAAAATTTGTTTTTTTGCTGTTTTAGTGGTAAATTTATGTACAAATTGTCTAGTTATGATTATTAAAGAACATCAAACAATTTTAGTTTCTATTGATTTTTCAGATCAGTCATTAAATGCTTTAAAACAATCTTATTCGATTGCTAAGCATACAAAGTCAAAGATTTTACTCCTGTATGTTTCTAGTAATCCTGAAAAAAAACATGAAGATGATTTATTGAATTTGGCCGAAACAACCCGAAAAGAGAGTACACTTGAAGTAGAAACAGTTGTTGAAAAAGGTGATTTATACGAAGTAATTATTAAAAAAGTTGAGCCATTAAATATTTCATTGGTAATAATGGGCATTGGTGACCATGTTAAATTTAAAAGTCGGTTTGGAGGAAGTACTATTCACAAATTTATCAATCTTTTAACTTGCCCTATTATTACGATAAGAGAAAATATGACGATGGATGGCATTAAAAATATTTTAATTCCTTTTGATTTGAGTCCAGAAAGTAGAGAAAAAGTTCCTTTTGCCGTTCAAATAGCCAGGTTTTATGGGGCGGATATTCGTATCATATCTATTTTCCCTCCAAATGATGATAGTTATGAAAATAAAATATTACCTTATTTGCAGCAAGTAAAAAAGTTTATTAAACAAGAAGGAGTTAATTGTACAAACAAAACAATCCCAAGCACCATGGCTGCTGAATCAATTCTTGAATATGCTTATGCTAATGAATGTGGCATTATAATGCAGATGAATCAGAAAGAAGTATCAATTAGTGAAAAATTTAGTGGTACTGTTGGTCAAAAAATAATTGAAATAAGTAAAATTCCAATCATGACCATCCATCCAATGAAGAGAGAGAGTACAAACAGGGTAGTTTAATACTCTATAATACTATCGATAAAAAAGCTAATTATTCTGTAATCATTTGTTTAAGTTAATCCATTTTTTTTAGTGACTTAATCAAAATCAAAAAAAGTGTTAACCCAGCCCATTCTCTAACCCAACCCATTCTCTAATTCAAAATAGTCTCGTAGTTCAACGGATAGAATAGAAGTTTCCTAAACTTTTGATCCCAGTTCGATTCTGGGCGAGACTACAAAAGATAGAATCTTAGTTTACAAATAACTTATATTTAAAGTTATAAATGAAGTAGTTTTTGTTTTCAAAGATCTTTGAAATATAGGGGTTGAATTTTAATTAAAGTTATAAGAATGATTGTTTTAGAAATTAGTTAGTAAAATAATGACTTTTAATTTATTATGTTTGTGTTAATCGAAATAGAATTTTATACTTTATAAAAGTATATTGAAAAAAATATATATAATAATTTTCCTCTCTATAATTACAGCAATTATTATAACTATAATTATTAGTTTTATTTATTCTAAAAATAAGTATACACATCCCTCGCCCCCCCACCAAAAAAAAAGTGGTTTGCCAAAAAAAAGAATATCCACTATTAAAAAAGAAGATAAAATTATTTTCCCAAATTATTTTCCTGACTCAATTATATCTCAATTAGATTTAATTCACGTAAAATATATAAATTATAATAATAGTATTGATTCAGGATATCTGCTTGTTAACAAAAAAATACATCTCGAAGTGCAATCTATTTTTAAAGACCTTTTTACAAGAGGATTTCTCATCAGCAAGGTTTCAACTGGAGTTGAATTTAATTTTAGCGATAGTTTAATGATGGAAAATAATATAACTTCCTGCTTTAATTATAGGCAGGTCAACGGTTCTCGTAGGCTTAGTCAACATGCTTTAGGAATGGCTATTGATATTAACCCAAGACAAAATCCGTTTATATATTCAACAGATAAAAAATACCCTTTAAATTCTATTTATGATACTGAAGTTATAGGGACAGTTATTGGTGGTGGAATTTGTGAGGAAGTATTCAAAAAATATAATTGGAAATGGGGTGGCGATTGGCGATCTTTTAAAGATTACCAACATTTTTCAAAAAATGGTCATTGAAGAGGTTCTGCTACAAATTTTAGAAATACCTAGCTGTATTATATAGTAATTTTATGTGTATAAATTTTATGCAACTTACCTTATTTGAATACAAATACACTCGATATTTATTTTGACATTAAAAGAAACTGAATTAGAAATAAAAAACTTTCATTTAGCATTAGCTCATGGGGTTACTTTCACTATTTGAAATAATTAAGGATTTTATTCCAAAAAACGAAACATGTAAATTGAAAATTAATTAAATGATTTAAAACCCTTTACAAAAACTTCCATATTAAACCTAAGCCAATCATTTGTTCATATTGTATTCTAGGTCCAAACCCACTTACCCCATCTCTAACTACTGGAACCATGATATCATCATCATAAATCAGATGAGCATTTATATTAAATGATAGGTATTTAAAAAGTTGAAAAGTAGCCCCGGATATCCATATTACATCTATGTTTTGGGGATTCTGTGTAAAATTACTAAACAATTCAATATTATTCTCAAACATTAAATTTCCTTTAAATTGTTTTCTGAATTTTAATTTAAGATATGCACCTATTTCGAGTCTGTATTTTTCAGCTCGCTGTATCATATATTTATCTTCATCATAAAGTGCTGGTTTGAGTCCAAACGAGCCCCTGTCTGCTAATATTGTACTGTTTACAATTGTTGATTTTATAGATAACGGAGCCATAAAAAGAGTAAAAAAAGTTGATGGTTTATAGTCTATTCCAAGAGCAGAAACAAAGTAAGCTGGTGCTAGAAAATCTGATATAACTGATGAATCATTAGGGTAATAATAACCTTTAGCAAAACCAGTTTTAAAGTCAATTAATGCAGAATAATTTAAATTATGATATAATCGTCTATCAATTTTGGATGTAAACTGCTGTTGGTCATCATTTTTCCACCATTTTTTTATATCTCCTCGTTTTACAAGTCCAAAATGCAAACTAAGATCATTGTCTATGGTTAAAAATTTTGTTTTATAATCTATTGACACAAGAACTTTGCCAACAACAGAGGTATTGTTTTGCCCACCTGCGACCCAATTGTTTAATAAAATTTGGGTGCCATCAAAAAAGAATCTACCACTAAATCGCCAATGCTTAATTGGAACATTAGTAGGTTTCTCAAACCTTTTAATTTGTTTATTTAATGAATCAATAATTTTTACAAGAGAATCTTTATATAATCTTGTTATTTCTTTTTTTTTCTTTAACTCTGTAACAATTGAGGATGAGTCTTGTTGGGAAAAGATTGAAGTGGATAGAAATAAAAAAATAAAAAAAACTATAATTTTATTTTTTGATAAATTCATATGCATAAATATCTTAAATAATTATTTAAAATACTAAGTTATAAAATAAATTTATTTTGAATATTATAAATAAATTTAGGTTTGTTTATAACCTATATTTTTAACTTTATTTTAATAAAAAATGTAATAAAATCCTATTTTGGGGTTAAGCAAAAAAAAATAAAGACCTTAATGAATTCATAAAATCCTTTCAAAATTAACATAAATAACTGACTTTCAGTTTATTAATAAGCAAGGCCCTGTGTTTTTCAAATAATTTTATTAATAAGTCGTTTTAACAAAATAATATTTTGGATTTCGTAAATAAGTATTTATATTTGTGTTAAATAAGTTAGTTAATATTGATTTATTAAATGCTGTACCCGGCATTATTAAATAGGGAGGAGTAGCTGAAAATCCATAAGAGTAAGCAAAAAAAAAATATAAGTATGAAAAAATTAAGTCTTATTGTTTTGTTAGCTGGTTCATTAAGCTCATTTGCTCAAGATGGAACTTCAGTTAGCGCAGGTACTGGATCTTCAGAAAAGATAACTGCTTACGTTGGTCTTGTTCAAGATTGCATTACTAATGGTCATGCAGGTGATGCAAAAATGTTATCATTAGCTGATGAAATTAAATGTCTTTTAACTGAAGATCAAGCTATGTCAGTTGATAAGAATTTAGCTAGACCAAATGTACGTATGTCTCTTTGTCACAACGAATGGCCAGAAGTTATTACGGTTTCTAAAGCAGATTTAGAGTTATTTGCATCAAATTTCTCAACTTATAACAAGAAATTCCCTAGCACATCTACTACTAAAGGAACAGCTCCTGAAAAAACTAAAACTACTCGTTAATTTACTTTAACTAGTTTTTTATTAAAGAGTCCGTTTCTTAATGAAGCGGACTCTTTTTTTTGATTGAATTGTTTTTGTTGACTAAAAACTTCTGCCACTTTAAATTTTTGTCTTAAGAATGTTCAAAAAGAAAAGAAAAATTTCAACGAAGCGAATACTAATTAGTTGATCGTCCTTCGGAATGTCTCATAAAAGCTCTCTCAATAACACAATAAATTTATATCCTATCGATCCTAACTTTGGCAAATCTTAAAAATTTTAACAATATTTTATTTTCTTTTACGTAAAAATTAATAATAATCAACTTATTTTTTTTATGGCAATAAAAATTAATTAAAACCACTATAATAGCTTTATATTTGTTTAATTATTTATTTTGGCAACAGTAACAAAAAAAAATACCCGTCAGGCAATTGTATCTCAAAAAGACATTAACCTTGTATTAAGGATAATAAAGTCTAATTGGTGGATACCTTTAATCATAGTCCCTATCTTTTATGCAATTGGTAATTTTTATGTTTACCGATTAACCGATATATATCAAGCATCTACTGAATTTTTATTAAAAAACAATGATGTATTTGACGAAAAAAGTGTTTTAACTGGCGATAATTTTTATTCAGCAGGAAATACTTACATCGATAATACAAATCAAATTCGTGTAATTAAGTCATACGATATGGCTGGTAAAATTGTAGATAAATTATGGCAAAAATTACAAGTATCGTATTACATTGTTGGTAAGGTTCGAACAACCGAAATATTTAACGAAATACCTTTTAGTATAGATGTTCATGCAGCTAGTTCTATTATTTCTGAACAAATTATCGATTTTAAAATCATTAATACTAATCAGTATCAATTAGAATATTCAAAAGATGGAACAACAGTAATAAAAACTGGTAATTTTGGTGATGATTTGATCGATACTGATTTTAATTTTAATATAAAATGGTCCAGTTTTTTTATTCCAACTAACATATCAAATTATAAAGTTATTTTTTATCAATTTAAACTAAATTCTAAAGAAGAAACAATTCAGAGATTAAGAAGTGATTTAATTGTTGAAAATCCAGAGTTTACCAATATTTTAACTTTAAAATTAACAGATGTTATTCCCGAAAGAGCGGTATTAATTTTAGATACCCTTTGCAATATCTATTCCGAGAGTAAGCTAAAAAGCCGTTTTGATATTAATGATAGAACTATTGAATATATCGACAAACAGTCAAATGAATTGTTATTTTCTTTAAAAAGTATCCAAGATACAATGGCTAATTATAAACAAAAAAAATCTATTATTAATTTAGATTGGCAGCAAACTGATTTTTTATCTAAAATTAGTCAATATGATGGTCAGCGCTCTCAGCTTCAACTTCAGTTAAATGGGCTTAATGATTTAGAAAAATATATCATTGAGGATAAGGACCCCGTTTTTTTACCCCCCAATGCATACATCATCGAAAAAGCTGGGTTTCTAAATCAAGCCATTACCGAATTGTACACTAAACAATTGGAATTAAATCGCTTGTTAAGCTCTGCAAAAGATGATAATCCTTTAGTTAAAGATTTAAAAGGTTCTTTAAAAAGAGTTAAGCAAGATTTACTTTTATACATTAATAATACGCGTAAAGCAGTAAAGCAGCAATCTGATAATGTAAATGCTGAGATAGTAAAATATATTTCTCAAGCAAAGCAAATTCCTTCTGAGCAACAAGATGTTATCAATATCCAAAGAAGGACAGCGGTTAACGAGAAGCTTTACGAATATTTATTAGAGAAAAAAGCGAGCACCAAAATAGCCAAGGCCTCAATTGTGTCTGATGTAAAAATTGTTGAAAAACCAAGATCCTTGGGTGTTTCAACGCCAGATAAACCTAAATTAAAAAAACAATTTTTAAGCACCGGCATCTTATTTTCTTTACTAATTATATTTACACGATCTTTATTTTATCAAAAAATAAAAACAGTAGATCATTTAAAAGATTTAACTGATTTACCTTTGATAGGCGTTTTGCCTTATGTCAAAAATGTCGATAATGAAAGTATAGTAGTCGATCAAAGTCCTAATTCTGTGATTGCAGAATCTTTTCGAAATTTTCGAACTAATTTGCAGTATGCCAATGTTGGCTTAAATAATAAAAGTTTTTTAGTAACTTCTTTTATGCCCGGTGAGGGAAAAACATTTACCTCTGTAAATTTAGCAACTGTATTAGCTAAGTCAGGTAAAAAAACAGTGATATTAGAGTTAGATTTGCATAAACCTCGTGTTTATAAAAGATTCGGATTAGCGCCTCAGCTAACTGGCATAACCACTTATATAAATGGCGATAGTTCTTACGAAGATCTTATTTCAAAAACGCATATTCCAAATTTATATTGCATGTATTCTGGGCCCGTGCCTCCAAATCCATCAGAATTGGTGCTCTCAGAAAAAATGAAAAATTTGATTTCTAAAGCAAAAGAAGATTTTGATTTTGTTGTAATAGATACTCCGCCAGCAGGTTTATTATCAGACTCTGTCTACTTAATTGAACAAGTAGACTCTTCAATTTTTGTTTTAAATGCCAATTCGAGCACTAAAAAAGTAATTACTTTTTTAGAAAATATAATTGAAGATAATAACATACAAAATGTTTTATTAATTCTAAACGGAGTTGAGCTTAGTAAAAACAAGTACTATTATTCAGGCTATGGCTATAGCTATGGTTATGGTTATGGTTATGGTTACGGTTACGGTAAAGGGTATAAAAAAACCTAAGTCCTACAATTTTTATGTTATTAATTATGAGGTGTTTATATTTATTTCGAATTCCTTTTACGACATTTTTCTAGCTTATTTTTGCTTTTTCAAAGTATTTTAACCAAATTTGCTGTATTAATTGAGTAGTTTTATTACTCGAAATCATGATAGAAACTTTAATATCTTCAAAAACCAGAGTTAAGCTGCTGCTTAAATTTTTTTTAAATGCGAGCAATACTGCTTATTTAAGAAATTTAGAAGAGGAGTTTGGCGAATCTACTAATGCAATTCGATTAGAATTAAATAAATTCGAAAAAGCTGGTTTTTTGGCTACTTCAAGTAATGGAAATAAAAAAATATTTACAGTTAATACCAAACACCCCTTATTTCCTGATATTAATCGCATCATCATGAAAATGACTGGTGTCGAATATGTTGTAGATTATATGTTGCAACGAATAGGTGATTTAGAAAAAGTGTATTTAGTTGGTAACATGAGTAAAGGAAAAGCCACACAAATTATTGATTTAGTTTTGGTGGGCGACAATCTTAATAAAACTTTTTTAATTGAACAAATTGAAAAGGCCGAAAAAAAAATTGATAAAAAAATAAGGTACGTTCACTTTGGTTCAAGTGAGTTTGATTTATCAAGCATCAAAGAGCAGGGCATGCACCCCTTATTAATATGGAGCAAATAATATTTAATGTTTTTAAATAAAAGCGATTAAAGAAAAAGACATATGGTTTAAGTTTTATTCAATTAAATTTAAACAGCTATCTCCAACTTAGTTACTGTGACTGAGGTGGCGAAGCTTTAAAAAAGAGGCAATAAAAACAAAATCTGATTAAAAATATTTTTTAAAATAAATTTATGCTGTACTATTTAAACTATAATTTAAGCCAATTTTTTTAGATTTTATTTGGTAAAAAAGTAATATAATTTGAATTGGAAAGCCTTATATGTTGCCTCTCGAGCAGAAAAAAAAGTTTGTCTGCGTCTTATTAATTTAGGGATTGAGGCCTATGTGCCATTAAAAAAAGAAAAAAAACAATGGAGCGATAGAAAAAAAATTGTAATCAGCCCACTTATTAATGGATATGTTTTTGTAAAAACGAATGAAAAAAACAGAGACTTGGTTTTTAAATCACCTGGAGTAATTCAATACTTGAGATATAACGGAGAGGATGCTATTGTTCGTGATGTTGAAATTGACATTTTAAAAAGTATAGAAGAAAAAGGCTACTACGCAGAAGCCAAGCCATCTGAAAAATTATTACCTGGACAAAGAACTCAAATTTTACACGGGCCATTTAAAGGGATGACAGGTATTGTAGAGCATAAATCCGGAAATGAACTTTATACCATTACTCTTGAAAGCATAGGCTATACACTAAAAATAAATTTGCCAATAGAAGTGCTTATTAAAAAATAAAAATTGAAAAATCAAATCAATAATCAATCAAATCATTAAATGATAGTTATTGTTGATTATGGTATAGGAAATTTAGCATCTGTTTTAAATATGTTTAAAAAGATAGGCGCTACAAATGTTTGTATCTCTAAAGATTATGCGCTTATCGAAAAAGCTACAAAATTAATATTGCCTGGAGTTGGCGCTTTTGATGCGGGTATGGATAATCTTGAAAAATCAGGATTAATCCCATTACTAAATAAAAAAGTTATTAAAGACAAAATTCCATTATTAGGTATTTGTTTAGGGATGCAATTGCTTACCAAAAAAAGCGAAGAGGGTGTAAAGCCTGGTCTTGGATGGATTGACGCAGAAACTGTAAAGTTTAATTTAGACCCATTGTTAAAATTAAAAGTGCCTCATATGGGTTGGAATTATATTAAAATTCAAAAAGAAAACCCGTTAATTGATTCAAAAAGTAAAAGCAGATTTTATTTTGTGCATTCTTATTATGTAAAATGTAGAGACGAAAGCCAATCAATAGCAACCAGTCATTTTGGTTTTGATTTTACATGTATGGTTAATAAGGATAATATTTATGGAGCTCAGTTTCACCCTGAAAAAAGTTTAAAGTTTGGGATGCAGGTTTTAGATAATTTTGTTAAACTATAATAATCTCGCAGAGACGCAAAGAACGCAAAGGATTAGTGAATTATGACAGAAAATGAAATTTCTAAAATATTAGTTGATGTTTTTATTAAAGTTCACACTCAATTAGGCCCAGGGTTGTTAGAAAGTGTTTATGAAATGGCGATATGTTATGAATTAACTAAAAGAGGGATTAATTATAAGAAGCAACAGGGGATTAATGTTTATTATGATGATATTAAATTGGATATAGGATTTCGTGCCGATATAATTGTAGAAGATAAGATAATTGTTGAACTAAAATCTATTGAACATATACTTCCTGTTCATCATAAAACCCTTTTAACATATTTAAAACTGACGGATATAAAATTAGGATTGTTAGTTAATTTTAACGTAAACCTTGTGAAAGATGGAATCGTGAGAATAGTCAATAATCTTTGAATTAGTGTTTATTATTCTCAAACTTTACAACAAACAACAATTAAAAATTCTAAGTAAAACTTTCCCCACTTAGGGTCTTCGCGAGCAAAAAACACAACATAGATGTCATTATTATTTAAAGCAAACAAAAGTTTAATTAATTATTAAAAATTCTCACTTTGCTTACTTTGCGTCTTTGCGAACAAAAAACACAACATAGTTGTCATTATTATTTAAAGCAAACAAAAGTTTAATTAATTATATTAAAAATTCGCACTTTGCGCACTTTGCGTCTTTGCGAGCAAAAAAATGGCACTAAAACGAATCATGCCTTGTTTATTATACGACGGCTCTGGCTTAGTTAAAACCATTAAGTTCAAAAACCCATCCTACATTGGCGATCCCATTAATGCTATAAAAATATATAATGAAAAAGAGGTAGATGAATTAATAGTAATTGACATTAATGCTACTAAAGAAAAACGAAAGCCAAATTTTGATAAGATAGCCGATATGGCAAGCGAAGCCTTCATGCCTTTTGCTTACGGTGGCGGCGTAAAAACATTCGAGGATTTTGCGACTTTGTACAAACTTGGCGTCGAAAAAGTGATTGTGAATTCTTTAATTCAAGAAAATCCAACATTAATTAAAAAAGTGATTGCTGATTATGGTTCTCAGGCCATTGTTGGGTGTGTAGATTTTAAAAAATTTACTTTTGGAGGGAAAAAGCCTTTTTCATACATAGGAAATAAAATTAATTATACTTTAACGGATTATGTTAAGTATTTGTCAAATGAATTAGGTGTTGGTGAGTTGATGTTACAAAGTGTAGATAATGATGGAACGTGGAACGGTTATGATTTGGAGGTAATTTCTAACTTATTAAATTCAATAGAAATCCCAGTGATTGCAGCAGGTGGTTGTGGCAGTGTTGATGATTTGAAAAAGGTATTGTATGGTATAAATGCTAATGCAGCTGCTATTGGAAGTATGGCAGTGTATAGTAAAAAGGGGATGGGTGTTTTAATTAACTTTCCTGTCAGAGAAAAAATTATTGAAGAGTAATGAACTCATTACTGATAATGTAAAAATGCAAATTTTAAAAGAAAATATTTTTTATAAAACAATTAAACAACTCGAAAATGTTTTGTTTGATCATCATAAAAAAAAGGCTTTAGTTATATTTTTAATGACTTTATTTTCTGGAGTTTTAGAAGTATTTGGGTTAGCTGTAATATTACCTGTAATTAGTGTTGCATTGGATAAAACGATTATTCATTCTAATTATTATTTGAATTTGATATACAGTACTATGGGATTTAGTAATGATTCAAATTTTTCTTTCTTTTTGTTAGGCTGCTTATTTTTAATATTTGTTATTAAAAACGCTTTCAGTGTTTTAATTACCTATAAACAATCAACATATTCATACAAAATTGCTACAGATATTGCCAACTTGCAATTTAAAAGATACTATTTTAAAGATTTGCAATTTTTTAATGATAATAATACCAACATTCTATATCAAAATATTCGCTCGGTAAGTACTTGGCTGTCTTCTTATGTATTACTTCCTTTAATCAGTTTTTTTTCTGAATTAATTGTAGTTGTTATTGTTATTATTGGTATTGCTATTTATGATTCAGCAATTTTTTTAATGATTAACATTACTTTAGTTCCTATTTTTTTATTGGTTTATCGATTAATAAAAAATAAAATTCAAAAAATAGAAGTTTCTAAGGCAAGTTATGATGTGGAGGTAAATAAAAATTTATTTCAAACATTAAATGGTTATGTAGATGTGAAACTATTTAATAAGGATAATTATTTTATTAGTAAATATTTAGGTTTTCAAGAAAAATTAAATAATGTACAGTCCAAAGGGATAGCATTACAAAGTATACCCGCAAAAATTATTGAAATTACAGCTGTAACTGGTGTAATTGTAATTATTATTTATTCTGCTTTTTTTAGTGACCAAGGAAAAAAATTAATTCCACTTTTGTCTATATATATTGTTGCCGCTTATAGGCTAATGCCTTCAATGAATCGAATGCTCATTTCATTAATGAGTATTAAAAGTTACCAATATTTATTCGAAATCTTAAAAAATGTAAAGGAAGAAGGTCGTTTTGATCAAAAACAAAATTTACAAGAAATTGTATTTCAAACTAGTATTCAGTTTAAAAATATTACTTATAAATATCCTTCATCAAATCAACATACTTTACAAAACATTTCATTAACCATTAATATAGGCGATCGTATTGGTTTCATAGGGCAGTCAGGCGCTGGTAAAACAACATTAATTAATGTTTTATTGCGATTTTTAAAAGAAGACTCAGGCTCAATACTCATAGATAATAAAATTGTTTTAAATGACGAAAATATTAATGCTTGGCGAAATTTGATTGGGTATGTAAAACAAAATGTATTTATTGTAGATGGTGATTTTTATGAAAATATCGCTTTTGGGATTGAAAGATCAGACGTTAACGATGAGAAATTAAATAGAGCCATAAAGTCATCTAAATTAGATGATGTAATTGCTAAATTGCCCAATGGCTTAAACACTAATATTGGCGAAAATGGCACAAAACTTTCTGGTGGCCAAAGGCAGCGAATCGCTATAGCAAGAGCTTTATACAAAGATGCTCAAATATTGATATTTGATGAAGCAACTAGTGCTTTAGATAATGAAACAGAAAAAGAAATTACTGATTCAATTGATGCACTTTCCTCTGAAAATAAAACAATGTTTATTATTGCTCACAGGATAAGCACCTTAAAGAATTGTGATAAAATTGTGGAAATGACCAACGGCAAAATTATGAGAGTTTGCACTTTTAGTGAATTAGTTACAAATTAAACCCACTATATAATTATGAAAAATTTTGAAGTAATAGCATTTAGAAAAATTAATACAAACGACCCTTATGATGAAAATTATAATGATGGCGTCGCATGGTCAAGGGTATATGAATACTGCCTTGTTATTAAGGAAATGAAAAAAAAATTTAATTTAACGAAGGAATCACATATACATAATTCATCTTGGGGTTGGCAGGATGTTCATATTCGCTTCAAAAATGAGTTAGATTCTTTAAGCAATAATGTTATCCATACAGACATCCAGAAATCAGAGTTACCCAAAACCGGAATATGGAATATCACTAAAAAACCACCTATTTCTTACTTAGAGAGTTTTGATATAGTAATTAATATTTCGACTGTTGAGGAAGTAAACTTTGATCACATAAAGGTGTTCAATAACTTACTTTCGCAAGTAAAATGTGGAGGTCTTTTAATTTGTACTTTTGATCTACCAGGATTGCAACTTGAAAAATTCGAAAAACTTTTTGGCACAAAACTACAGATTTCAGAAAACGACATAACAGGAGCTAATTCAAAATTGCAAAATCTTAACTATGCCAATTTAAGTTGCGGATTAATGGTTCTGCGTAAATTAGAATCTACATTACAAAAAGATAGAAACTTGTTCACAAGACTCTTTAATCTTTAAAAAGCCGAAATTGAACTTTAAAAAAATAATCTTTATTATAGGTACCCGTCCCGAAGCTATAAAAATGGCTCCCTTGATCAATCAAATGAAAGAAGTCAAAGATATCTCGGTTAAAGTGTGTCTTACTTCTCAGCACAAAGAACTTCTTCAGCAGGCATTGCACATTTTTTCCATTAAGGAAGACCATGACCTCAATCTCATGCAGCCAAATCAAACGCTTGCAAAATTTGGTTCAAGGGCGCTTAGCGCACTGGACGTCTATTTCTTGGCAGAAAAGCCAGACTGGGTTTTTGTTCACGGAGATACCTCTACTGCTTTGTATGCCTCATTGGCTGCATATTATCACCAAATAAAAGTAGCACATGTTGAAGCGGGCCTTAGAACTTTCAATAAATACTCGCCCTTTCCTGAAGAAATTAACAGAACGCTTATCGGGTCTTTGGCAACGCTTCATTTTGCCCCAACTCAACTTAGTAAGTCTAATCTGCTTCAGGAAAATATAAAAGAGCAAAATATTATTGTGACAGGAAACACTGTGATAGACGCTGTAAAGGAAACCTATAAAAAAATACTGGCTGGCGACTTAACAGTGGCAAATGAGATTAAAAAACTCGTAATTCCAAGACAAACAATTTTAATAACAATGCATAGAAGAGAGAATTTTGGAGCAGGGCTTCACGTAATTTGTGAAGCAATAAAAAATCTCGCTATCAAATATCCTTCCTTTAATTTTATTTACCCAGTACATCCTAATCCAAACGTAAAAAATCCTGTGGAGACTATTTTAGGTTCGCAAAAAAATATTTTCCTAATCGATCCTCTTAATTATGTCGATTTTATTTTCGTGATGGCCGCTTCGCACATAATTCTGACAGATTCTGGTGGAGTTCAAGAAGAGGCGCCTTCATTCGGAAAACCTGTTATGGTATTGCGTGAAAATACTGAGAGGCCCGAAGCGGTTGATGCCGGTACTGTAAAGTTAGTAGGTACAAACAAAGACCTGATTATTTCAGAATTCATTCAACTCATGGAAAACCAGGCCTATTACACAAAAATGTCTGAAGCTATAAATCCCTATGGTGATGGGCAGGCTTGCGGAAGAATAATTGACTTTTTTAATCAGAATAGTGAGGCCTAAAATAATTTTATTAAATCAGGCCTACCCAAATCCGGAAATAAAAAACTTAGGTAATCCCTTTGTTCATGACCGTGCTAAATTACTTGCCAAGTACTTTGACCTGGTAATTGCAAAAACTAGCTCTATAGAGACTGATTACCAATATGAAAATGTAAAAGTGAAGTGCTTCAAAAATTTGAATGACTTCCAAATTTTCACAAAAGAATATGACCCAAAAATTTTTATTATTCATTTTTGTGAACCTTGGATGTTTCGCCATGGCATTTTAAAATTTAATATACCTGCGCTCATTTTTGTCCATGGTAGCGAAGCTCATTCCTGGTACCGTATTCTGTTTATTCTTAACAAAAACAACATAAAAGGTTTTCTGAAATTTATGGTTTTTAATAGCTTTACTGTATTAAATTTCCGTAAGATGATCCGTTTTTCAAATAAAAATAAATTAATTCATTTTGCATTTGTTTCTGATTGGATGCGTAAAATAACAGAAGCCGACACTTTTACAAAAATTAAAAACTACTCCATTATTCATAATGGTATTGATACTAATCTTTTCATTTATAGAAAAAAGACTGCACAACACCGCAAAAAAATACTCATTTTAAGATCTTTTGATTCAAAAAAATATGCAAACGACCTTTCGATGGCTGCTATTTTAAAATTGAGTAAGAAACCTTTTTTTAAGATACTCGAATTTCATATATATGGAAAAGGAATGTGGTGGGAAAAGGAAACAAATAAAATTAAACATTTTCCAAATGTATTTCTAAATAATAATTTTTTAAATCATCAGCAAATTCAGGCTTTGCATAAAGATTTTGGGATATTTTTATGTCCTACCCGTATGGATGCTCAGGGTGTAAGCATGTGCGAAGCAATGAGCTCTGGACTTGTTCCGGTTACATCACGGAGTACAGCTATTCCTGAATTTGTAAAAGACGGGCACAGTGGGTTTCTTACAGTAAACTCGAAAGAGATTGCTGAGAAGATCGAATTGCTTTATAATAACCCGTTAGTATTTTTAAAAATGTCAGAAAATGCTTCTAAGGATATCGCCAAACAGTCTGCGGTTGAAAAAGTGGTTATAGAGGAGATTGCTGTTGTTGAACAATGCATAGCAAATACTGCTGTTTAACTCTGTAAACTAAAAATGGCTCATGTTTTTAATCTTTAAAAAATAAATTAATGAATATAGGTATAATAGGCTATGGTTACTGGGGTCCAAATTTGGTAAGAAATTTTTCGTTAGTAAATAACTGTAAAGTTAAAATGGTTTCTGATTTCCGTCAGGATCGTTTAGTCATCGTTTCCAAAACATATCCAGGAATTAAAGTAAGTACTGACCCCGACGATATTTTATTATCAAAAGAAATTGATGCCGTTGTTATAGCAACACCAGTATTTACGCATTTTTCATTAGCAAAAAAAGCATTGGAAAATGGTAAACATGTGCTCCTGGAAAAACCCATGACTTCAAGCATTAAAGAGGCGGAGGAATTAATGAATCTCGCTAAACAGAAAGGCTTACTTTTAATGGTTGATCATACATTTTTATATACCGGTGCAGTAATGAAAATGAAACAATTAATTAATGAGAAAACCATTGGTAAAATTCAGTACTTTGATTCTTCGAGAATTAATTTAGGCTTGTTTCAAATTGATGTGAATGTACTTTGGGATCTTGCCCCTCATGATATTTCAATATTGTTACATTTAATTAATAAAAAACCATATAGTGTTAATGCCACAGGGATTTCTCATACAAAAAACGGAATTGAGAATGTTGCCTATTTAACTATTAATTATTCAGAGAATTTCATTGCGCACTTTTCTTGTTCATGGACATCGCCTGTTAAATTAAGAACCATGTTAATAGGAGGTGATAAAAAAATGCTGGTATTTAATGATCTAGAACCTTCTGAAAAAATTAGAATTTATGATACCGGGTATAATTATAAAACAGACGAAGAGAAAAATAGATTGATGGTAGATTATAGAACTGGAGATGTGTATATTCCAAAATTAGAGTCCAAGGAGGCTCTTTTTGGAATGGCAAGTGATTTTATTAATTCAATCACCAACAAAACTGAACCTCTTTCGAATGCTCAATTGGGATTGGATGTTATTCAAATTTTAGAAGCATCTCAACAATCAATTAAAAATAACGGTAAAGAAATAATTTTATAATATGCAATTATTAAATATTGATGAACCTCGTAAATGCCTTGTTAATGTTAAAGTCGGAAATGGCGTTCGTATTTTTAATTTTGTAAATGCATACGGTTGTAGCATTGATGATAATTCAAAAGTAGGGGCATTTGTTGAAATTCAAAAAGGATCTACGATTGGTAAGAATTGTAAAATATCTTCTCATACTTTTATATGTGAAGGTGTTCATATTGAAGATAATTGTTTTGTAGGACATGGTGTGATGTTTACAAACGATTTATTTCCTCGAGCTACAAACCCTAATGGCTCTCCGCAATCTGAAACTGATTGGAAGTTGGTTGAAACATTTATTAAAAAAGGAGCATCAATAGGCAGTAATGCTACTATATTGTGTGGTGTTACTATTGGAGAAAATGCCATGGTTGGAGCAGGGGCTATGGTTACAAAAGATGTGGCTCCCAATACAATTGTGGCTGGCAATCCAGCAAAAATAATCAAACAAATCAAATAAAAAATAATGAGTACAATTAATTGTTTAGATCTTAAAGGACAACATCAGCAAATCAAAAAAGAAGTATTTGAATTATTTGAAAAAGTTTACGAAAACACTGCTTTTTCTGGTGGACCATTTGTAGAGCAATTTGAAAAAGATTTTTCAAATTATACACAAACCAAATATACTATTGGTGTCAATAACGGAACTTCTGCTTTGCATTTAGCTATGTTAGCATTAGGAATAGGAGCAGGGGATGAGGTTATCATTCCTGCGAATACTTTTATTGCAACTGCTTGGGCTATAAGTTATGTTGGGGCTACACCAGTATTTGTAGATTGTGATAAAGATAATTGGGAAATTGATCCAGTTCAAATTGAAAAAGTAATTACAGCTAAAACAAAAGCAATTATTGGCGTTCATTTATACGGTATGCCATTTGATATTGATGCGGTCTTATCAATTGCTAAAAAGCATAACCTGTTTTTGGTTGAAGATGCCGCGCAAGCTCAAGGAGCAAGATATAAAGGTATAACTGTTGGTGGTTTTGGAGAGATGGCTTGTTTTAGTTTTTATCCAGGTAAAAATTTAGGCGCTTGTGGCGAAGCAGGAGGAATTACAACTAACAATGAAGTTTATCAAAAACATTTAAATAGTTTAAGAAATCACGGAAGCATGGTGCGTTATTATCATGATGAAGTTGGATTTAATATGCGAATGGGTGGATTAGAGGGCGCGTCATTACAAGTAAAATTAAAATACTTAGAAGGTTGGAATAACCGTAGAAGAGAAATTGCAAAAATGTATCATGCTGGTATAAAAAACACTAAAATTAAAATGCAAACACAGCCACAATGGGCAGATAGTATTTATCATTTATTTGTTGTCACAACAGATGAAAAAGATAAATTTGTAAAACACTTACAATCAAATGGTGTTAATCCAGGTTTTCATTATCCTGTTCCTTGTCATTTACAAAAAGCTTATGCTCATTTAAATTATAAAAAAGGTGATTTCCCTCATTCAGAATATTTAGCAGCACATTGCATATCTTTACCTATGTACGCAGAGCTAACTGAAGAACAAGTAACACGTGTAATTGAAGCCATGAACAAGTTTTAAAAACAATATTTTTTATTTAAATTAATAATATGATTAAAACAAAAATATTAGAAGCTGTTGCAAGGCTTAAATTAGATTTAAAAGGTAAAGTAGTATTAACAGAAGCAGCTACAGGTGCTTATGCAGTTACTCCTATTATCGCAGCACTTGCTGGGGCAGAGGTTTATGCTTTCACTAAGAAAACAAAATATGGAACAGTAGAAGAAGTTAGACGATTAACAACTGAATTATGTAATCAATTTGAAGAGGAGCTTGCCGTTACAGTAATTGATACTCTTACTCCTGAAATTATTGCAAAAGCAGATATTATAACAAACTCAGGACATCTGAGGCCATTAGATGAAAGTAAATTAAAATTTGCTAAAAAAGGAGTTGTGATTCCTTTAATGTTTGAAGCTTGGGAGTGGAGAGAAGGCGATTTGGATTTAGAGTTTTGTAAAAAAAACAACATACTTGTTGGTGCCACTAATGAAAGACATCCTGATGTTGATGTATTTAATTATTTGGGAGATATGGCCTTAAAAATGATTTTTGATGCTGGTTTATGTCCGTATAAAAATAATTTTATTTTACTTTGCAATAATGATTTTGGCCCCTTTATTGCTAAAGTACTTTCAAAAATTTGCAATGGATTAGGCGTTTGCGATACGTCAGTTAACAAAGAAAAGTATGCAGGTATTAATGTTGATTGGCTGGGCGATTTTCCTGATTTAACTGTTACTGCAAAATATAAAAAATCAGATGCTATTATTTTTACTGCTTATCCTTTCGATATAAATTGGATTGGTGAAAATGATGAGCCGATTATAATCAGCAAACTTAAAAGTGAAATTGAAAACCCTTATATTTTAAGGTATGCTGGTGACATTAACGAATTAAGTTGCGAAGGAAAAATAAAATATTATCCTAGCCATGTCTCATCAGGGCACATGGGTATTTTGCCTTCGGCAATTGGAGTTGATCCAATTATTAGGCTACAAAGCGCAGGATTAAAGGTTGCAGAGGGATTGTTAAATTCATGCTTAAGCTTTGAAAATAACCATATACTCGAATTGGTTTAATTCTTTTTCAATTTAGTTTCTTTAAAAAGGGATTAAATAGTAGTTTATATAATTGTTAAAAAGAGTTTGTCAATTAACCAAGCCTTAACATTTAGAAAAAATATTTTATAAAAATCTGAATTTGAATTTTTTAAAGGTGGATAATTCAAATTCAGAATATTTTCCTATTTATAATTTAAATTAAAATAGAATCTTTAAAAATCTAACAATATATAAAATACTATGAAAGAAATTATAGGCGTTAGTGCCTTTTTAGATCAATTAGTTTCTGAAATATCAAAAAAAGATAAACTGCACTCAAAAAAAATTAATGGCAATATTTCTTTCATAAAGGAAAATTTTCCTTCGCAACTTGAAGAGTTAATCGGATTAGTAAAAATATATTTTGATAATCTAAATCTTGATTCAGAAAGAGTAGCGAGTGATTATTTAAAAATGATAAAGGACATGCGTACCGAAGGTTTATATTTTTATAAACATGGTAAGTACAGATGTGATAACCAGCATATTGCTAACGAGTATGTTTACTCTAAGCCAGAGGTAATGAACTATTACATGAATGCCTTATTGGTTTCGCAAGTAATGTGGAAACATCATTTTAATATTTTCATGTATTTTCAAAGCCATCTTAAAACGTTATTCAAAGGTTATTCAAAACTTAGCATTCTTGATATTGGTCCGGGTCACGGTTTCTTTTCTTACTTAGTGAAAAAAGAATTCCCTGATTATGAAAAAATAGATATTGTTGATATCAGCGACACTTCGCTAGAAATGACCAAAAAAATTATTGGTTTTGATGGAGAAAAAATAAAATATACTAAAAAAGATATTTTTGATTACGACGATTCAAACAAATATGATTTTATTGTTTTGGGCGAAGTTTTAGAACATTTAGATGAACCAAAACGAATTTTAATTAAGCTATCAAAACTTTTAAAGCCTGGGGGTCTTTTATGGATTACTACGCCGACAAACTCTCCAGCACTAGATCATGTTTATCTCTTTAAAACTAAAGAAGATGTATTAACATTAATTACAGATTCTGGATTGGAAACTGTTGATTCATGTAATTACTTTGCAGAAGATATGGACGAGCAAACAGCATTAAAAAACCGGATCACAAATTTGATTGGACTATTTTGTAAAAATAGGTAACTATGAAAAAATACAACGAAATAAATATTGGCGACAAAGAAACCCTTAGTCATACAATTACAAAAACGGATATCGAAAAATTTGTTCAGCTTACAGGTGATGATAATCGCTTGCATGTTGACGAAAAATTTGCGAGTACAACCCAGTTCAAAAAACCAGTTGTTCATGGAATGCTTGGTGCCTCATTTATTTCTACCATCATTGGCACTAAATTACCGGGTGATGGTGCCTTGTGGTTTTCGCAATCGTTAGAGTTTTTATTGCCTGTAAGGGTAGGAGATACTTTAACGGTTTCTGCTGAGGTTCTAAAAAAAAATGACAAAGAGCAGTTCATTGAACTTAAGACCGAAATACATAATCAAAACCGACAAATAGTTACTAAAGGAATTGCAAAAGTTAAGTTAATTGAAATGGAAGTTGCACCAGCAGAGGTTGAACAAAAAGAAGTTGGTCCCAAAACCGCTTTAGTTATTGGAGGCACTGGTGGTATTGGTAAAGCAACTTGTATTCAGTTAGCTAAAGATGGATTTAATGTTATTATTCATTATAACAAAAACAAAACTTTAGCTGAAGAAATAAAAACCGAAGTTGAAAAGTATAAACAAAAAGCTATTATTGTTAGTGCCGATATTTTAAACGATGCAGATATTAAAGAGATGATATCTAAAGGTATTAGAGCGTTTGATAAAATAGATGTGGTTGCAAATTGTGCAGCAACAGTGATACCAAACATTAAATTTCAAGATCTCGTATGGACTGATTTTTTACAGCAAATTGAATTAAATATAAAATCAACATTCATCATTATTCAAACTGTAGTTCCTGAAATGATAAAAAATGGGTATGGTAAGATTATAAACATTGGTAGTCTTTCTGCCGAAAAACCAAATGCAGATTGGTCGCATTATATTACTGCAAAATCTGCACTAATTGGTTTAACAAAATCGTTAGCCTTTGAATTGGCGCCAAAAGGAATAAGAATAAATATGGTTACACCAAGTTTAGTTAATACCGAATTAACAGCTGATATTCCTGAAAAAATAAAGTTGTTAACTGCTGCGCAAACCCCGCTTAGAAGGCTAGCACTTGCAGCAGATGTTGCTGGAGTAATTAGTTTTTTAGCTTCAAATAAATCCGATTTTCTTGCTGGAGAAAATATCCGCGTTAATGGAGGTCAAGTAATGTTGTAATTTTTGATATGGAAAGTTTAAAATACACCGAAATTTTGCAATTAAATAAAGCATTGGTTGGTACTATAAAATCTAAGCCATATGAAATTGGTATCCTCTCAAATGTTACTGTAAATTCCTTTAAAGAAATTTTAGAATATTCGTGTCGAATTAATAAAATAGAACCAAAAGTTGAGGTTGGTAATTTTGACAATATTGTTCAAGATAGTTCTGTTTTTAAGAATAAAGATTTGATAATTATTTTTTATGACGTATTAAATATCGTCGATCAGGTTTCTGAGTTTTTCGAAGATCTTGAAGTCGAAAAATATAACAACCTAAAAAATAAATTATTTACCGAGATAGATATTATTTTGGAAAACCTTATTAACACAGCTTCTGTTATTTTTAATTCTTTTTCATCTGCCTATTATAACAATAACAATGTTCAGGTTTCTAAGATCGAAACATTTGTAAATGAATTAAATGCTTACGTTGAGCAAAAGAAAACAAGCAATATCTCTATTGTAAATATTGATAAATTGTTTGCGAATATTGGCTTTAAACAATCTATCGATTATCGTTTTTATCATTCTTCAAAAGCACCGTACACGTTTGCATTCTTAAAAAATTATGTTGCTGCAATTGAAACCGTTTTTTTACGAAACACCGGTAAACTTAAAAAGGCACTTATTTTTGATTGTGATAACACGCTTTGGAAAGGCGTTATTGGCGAAGATGGCATGGAAGGCATTGACATGTCGCAAACTTCAAAGTCAGGTAAATTCTATCACTTAGTGCAGCGAATAGCTGTCTTCTTAAGCAAACGAGGTGTTATTGTAGGCCTTTGTAGTAAAAATAATGAGCAAGATGTTTTAGATGTTTTAAGAAATCATCAGGATATGATCTTAAAAGAAGAACATATTGTTATTAAGAAAGTAAACTGGGTTGATAAGGCGAGTAATTTGAGGGCTATTGCATCTGAATTAAATATTGGAATAGATAGTTTGGTTTTTGTGGATGATTCTAATTTCGAAATAAATTTAATTAAAGAACAAGTTCCTGAAATACTTACGATACAGGTGCCAACTTCCATTTCCGATTACCCGGATCTGATCTTAAAAAATATTTACACGTATTTTAATTTAGTTTTAAATAGCGACGATGCTAAAAAAACTGAAATGTATAAGCAACAATTTGAACGCGAAAACAGTAAAATCGCTTTTAGTTCAATTGAAGATTATTTGGCTTCCTTAGAAATTGAACTAACGGTTGTAAAAAATGATAAGGCCCACATGCCAAGAATTTCGCAGTTAACACAAAAAACAAATCAATTTAATTTGACAACATATCGTTATACCGAAAGTCAGATCGATCATTTTATGTCCGATAAAATGTATGAAGTGTATGCTATGTTTGTTAAAGATAAATTTGGCGATAATGGTTTAACAGGGGTTTGCATTGCCAAAGAGGACGAAAAAAATCCAAAAAATGTGATCCTTGATTCGCTTTTAATGAGTTGCCGTATTATTGGTAGGAATATTGAGTTCGTATATGTGAGCCATATCATCAAAGACCTTGCTAATAAAGGTTACCAAACACTCACAGCAGATTTTATACCAACCAAAAAAAATGCTCAGGTTGAAGATTTTTATGATAAAGTAGGCTTAAACCTTATCGAAAATATAGATGGAACTAAGCATTACTCACTGAATATTACTAATTTTGAACCAAAAAAAGTAGATTATATTAAAATTAATACAGAACTGGTTTAAGTAAAAAAATAAATTAAAATGGAAAACATAAAAATAAAACAAGTAATGAGTGCGGTATTTGATATTCCGGTTGAATCTATCTCAGATGACGCATCTTCTGATAATATTGAGAATTGGGATTCTCTTAGACACCTGAATCTTATTTTAGCCTTAGAGGAAGAATTTAATATAGTTATTCCTGAGGATGAAGTTGGAAATCTGTTGAACTATAAACTAATATGTCTTATTATCGAACAACAATTATAAATTTAAATAATAAAAATGAGCATTTCGAATGGGTCATTAAAGAATTTAAATATTGTAAATGGAAGGAGAATTAATTTAAGGTTAGTTCAAGAGAAAGATGCTGAGTTTATTTTGAGTTTAAGACTAAATCCTGCTTTAAATCGCTTTATTGGATTTACTTCTCCATCTTTAGAAATACAGCGAGAATGGATCAATCATTCAATTGCCAATTTGAATGATTATATGTTTATCGTGGAAGATAAAAATGGTATCCCAAATGGAACAATAGCAATTTATAATGTTGATTTTGAAAGAGGACTTGCTGAATGGGGTAGATGGATTATGAAACCAAATTCATCAATGTATTTTTCTATAGAATCAAATATTTTGGCATTATATTTTGCTTTTGAAAAGCTTAAATTAAAAAAGTTGATTGGAGGAAATAATAATAAAAATTATTCAAGTATAAAATTTCATAGTATGTATGCAACTATAACTTCAATTGATAATTTGCACACATGGTATGAGATAGAAAATTCTAATTATCAAAAGGCTTTAATTTTATTTAAGGCATATCATAAAATTGAATATTAAATGACACAAATTAATTCAATAAGTATAGTAATTCCTTTTTTTAATGAAAAGGAAAATGTTTCATTGTTAATTGAAAAGCTAAATTTTTTTGTTAATGAAGTCAAGCCAATAGTCATAGAGGTTGTTTTTGTAGATGACGGCTCTACCGATAATTCATCTGAAATACTGTTATCATCAAAAGACGTAAAGTTTGTTTCTAAGATAATTAAGTTATCCAAAAATTCAGGTTCCCATGCTGCAATAAGAGCTGGCATAAGTCAGTCTAGTTCGAGTTTTGTTACAGTTATGGCAGCAGATTTACAGGATCCATTATCTTTGATAAAAGATTTGAACAAGGAGTGTTTGTTAGGAGCTGACATTGCTTTTGGGCAAAGGAGAAGTGTAAATGAGCGGTTTTTTGTTAGATTATTTTCTAAATTGAATGCAATTTTTATGAGAAAATTTGCAATTAAAAATTATCCTTCAAAGGGTGTCGATATTGTTATGTTTAATGCTAAGGTTGCAAAAGTTTTAAATAACAATATAGAATCTAATTCTAATTTCATTATACAATTACTGTCGTTTGGTTTTAAACAATCTTTCGTAGAATATGATAAAGACGAAAGAAAATATGGTGCATCAAAATGGACATTTCCCAAAAGATTAAAACTTTTAATTGATTCATTTGTTGCATTTTCTTATACACCAATTCGTTTTGTATCTGTTACGGGTTTAGTTTTTTTTGTTTTCGGAATAATTTGGACTTTTTACATCGTTTGGAGGAAAATTACAATGAATGATTTAGTCGCTGGATGGCCAGCTCTTACTTCAATTTTGTTATTAGGCTTTGGCATTACAAATATTTCTCTCGGAATAATTGCAGAATATTTATGGCGCACATTAGATAGTTCAAGAAAAAGACCTGTATTTATTATTGACGAAATAATTGAATTAAATAAACATGAATAAAATTAAAGACTCAACCATCTTCATAAGCGGTGGTGCCGGCTTCATTGGGTCTTACCTAATCGAAGAATTGCTATCGCAACATCAACCAAAAAAAATAATCATCCTCGATAACTTGATTAGGGGAAGTTTTGAAAATATGAAGAGATTTATAAATGATCCGCGAGTAGAATTTATTAAAGGAGATATTCGTAACAACGAACTTCTCGAAAAATGCATTGCCGGAACAGACTATGTTTTTCATATGGCAGCCTTACGTATAAATGCCTGTGCCGCAAGCCCACAAGATGGTTTTGAGGTAATGCTTCAGGCAACTTTTAATATTGCTAATTTGTGCCTGAAACACAAAGTAAAAAAAATCATTTATTCTTCTACTGCATCTGTATATGGTTTAGCGCAGCATTTTCCAACACCTGAAACAGATAACCCATACAATAATCAAACCTTTTATGGTGGAGCAAAAATATGGGGAGAGCAGTTGTTCCGTTCTTATAAATTTATGCATAATATGGATTATGTTGCTCTTCGTTATTTTAATGTGTATGGTTCTAGAATGGATACTGATGGTAAATATACTGAGGTAATGATTAAGTGGTTGGATTGTATAAGAGATAATAGACAACCAGCTATTTATGGAGACGGAACTGACAGTATGGATTTTGTTCATGTGAAGGATATTGCTCATGCCAATGTATTAGCATTGATTTCTGATGTTACCGATGAAGCCTTTAATGTTGGAGATCAAATTGAAACAAGTTTATCTGATTTATTAAATGTACTTTTAAAAGTAAATAAATCTCAACTCAAACCGATTTTTAAGGAAGCGAATTCAATTAACCCTGTGAGTCGGCGATTGGCCGACATTTCAAAAGCATCAAAACTATTGGGTTATAAACCTGCTATCACGCTGGAAAAAGGATTAAAAGAATTAACTGATTGGTACTTTGAAAAACAAAAACAAAACATCTAAATGATAGCAATAGCAAAACCTTATTTAACTGCGGATGAAGCGCAGAACGCCTATGACACTATTTTAAGCGGTTGGGTAACTCAAGGACCAAAAGTACAAGAGTTTGAAGAAAAATTTGCTGCTTATGTAGGTTCAAAGTATGCGGTAGCGCTTTCGAACTGCACCACTGCCTTGCATTTGGCCATGATTGTTGCTGGTATTAAAGAAGGGGATGAGGTCATATGCCCGAGTATGAGTTATGTGGCGACTGCGAATTGTATTAAGTACGTAAACGCTACTCCAGTATTTGCTGAAGTAAATGAATTTTACAACCTAGATGTTAAGGATGTGGAGAAGAAAATCACGCCGAAAACAAAAGCAATTCTTTTGGTTCACCAAATTGGAATGCCAGCCGACATTGATGTATTTAAGGCGCTTTGCGCTAAGCATAATTTGCAGTTAATTGAAGACGCCGCCTGCGCTGTCGGATCTTCATTTAAAGGGAAAAAGATCGGCTCACATGGTAATTTAACCTGTTTTTCTTTTCATCCGCGAAAAGTTATTACTACTGGAGATGGGGGAATGATTACGACTGATAACGAAGAGCATTACAAACGTCTGAAATTATTACGTCAGCATGCCATGTCAGTGAATGACAGAGAAAGACATACTTCTACCAAACTTATTTTTGAAGACCATTTAGAAGTGGGTTATAACTATCGGATGACAGATATACAGGCCGCTGTAGGAATTAAACAATTAGAGAAACTTGACTTTATTATTGCCGAGCGGAGAAAGATCGCGGAACATTATAATAAAGCATTTAAAAATATTTCAGGTGTGCGTATCCCTGAAGAAAGAGAAAACTATTTTACGAATTACCAATCCTATGCGCTTTATTTGATACCAGAAGGAAAACTTACGCGCAACCAATTCATGGAACGAATGTTGGAAAAAGGAATTTCTACACGTCGCGGAATTATGACTTCTCATAGGGAATCTGCTTATAAAAACGAATTAAAAAACGTTTCTTTGCCGGAGTCGGAAAAATATGCAGATAATAGCGTGATCCTTCCTTTGTACTATCCAATGTCTACCTCCGATATCGAAACGGTTATAAAAGAAGTTCAATTACTTTTAAGTGGAGCGTAACTTTTCAATAATAAATAAGTTTCAGGTTATAATTGCAATCAGCTTTTTTATTGCGTTTTGCTTTTATTTTATTCCTTCAGGCAATCATGCAATTCGGATTCATGACACATTTGATGGTAATTTTTCAACGAGAGATGTACTTATCAAATCAGGCCATTTTTGGGATATGAATCCTACGGCTAAAGTTCCGGGTATAATGAATGGTTTACCAAGGGGTGTATTTCCAAAATTCACTGAATTAACAGGTTTGATGATGTACTTATTCGGTTCATTAAACGGATTTGCAATTACTTTTCTTATTGTAAGGATCATTGGATTTTTCGGAATTTATTTATTTGGAAGAGATCACTTAAAAATCCTACCTGAACAAAAAGGATTACTTATTTTGTTTGCTGTGGCATTTGCCTGCTTACCCTTATTTGTTGTCCAGGGAGTTACCGTTACAGGTATTCCTCTTTTGCTTTGGGCATTTTACAATCTGATAAAGAAAGAGAAGATAAAATCATCTATTGTAATTTTTATAATTTTTGGGCTGTGGTCGCAGCTAGTTTTAGTCGGATTTCATATTATTTTAATTCTGGGGATTTTAGCAGTTTATTATTCTATTAAAACTAAGAAAATTCTATGGATTCCTTTTATTTCATTGATGATCTTAGCTTTTACTTATATTTCTGCAGACTACATGCTCTTTTATCTTCATGGTATTGCTAAAGGCTTCGAATCTTCACGCGGAAGTTTTGAAAAAGAATTGAGTTTAAATTTTAAAGGTGTTATTGGAGGAACTGTGACAAGTTTTTTCACTGGCGATTATAGCACAGCAAATTATTTTGGTTATATCTTTCTGCCATTCGTTCTTTATTATTTATTTCTTCGCTTTAAAGAAAAGGAGAATGATTCCTTTAATTTCGGCGTTATCTTTTTTTGTGTTGTTCTAGTCTCTTCATTTCTCATTAATTTATTAGACTGGAAAGGCTTTGCTTTTTTTTATGAAAAATTTAGCTTTGCCAATACTTTTAATTTTAAACGTTTCACAAATATTTTACCGGGTTTTTTTTTTATAATGCTAAGCATAATGGTCTTTAAAATAACTACTCAATATAAGAAATCAAGCTTTGTATTCAGCAGCCTTTTTATCTTGACTTTACTTGTATTTATCTGGCGCGGTAATATCAGTTACAATAATAGTGGTTTTAATAACATAGGTATAAAGATTGAAAAAGAAGAGGTCGTTACTTTTAATCAATTTTTCGATCCTAGACTTTATCATGAAATAAAAATGGAAATGGGGAAAGACTCTATCACAAATTTAATTCATTTTGGTTTATCGCCATCACCTTCTAAATATGCCGGCATACCTGTGTTGGATGATTATCAAGGCGATTATCCAAAGGCTTACAAAATTGAGTTCAGAAAAATCATTGAAAAAGAATTAAATAAATCTAAAAAGTTGGAAAAGTATTTTGATGAATGGGGGTCAAGGTGTTATTTATATTCAGCAAATCAAATTGAACATAAATTAACTATAAGAGAAAATATGCCTTTCGAACCAAGGTTAGAAATAGATTTGCTTCAATTAAAAAACATGAAATGTCATTATTTACTTTCTAAAATATTAATTGGCAATGCAAAATCTCTGGGCTTATCTATTCAAAAGGTCTTAGTTGGGAGAGAAACAAAACAAATCCATATACTTTACAAAATAATATAACAATTTTTGATTAAAAATTATGTTCGATTTAAATAATAAGTCTATTCTTATCACCGGCGGGACAGGCTCCCTAGGACAACAATTAACCAAAACCATTTTACATAAATGGCCCAATGTAAAACGTTTGGTTATTTTTTCTCGCGATGAACAAAAACAATTTCAAATGAATCAGGAATACCCTGAGTCAAAATATGCCGCCATTCGCTATTTTATTGGCGACGTTCGCGATTACGACCGTTTGTTACGTGCCTTTGAGGGTATAGATTATGTGATACATGCAGCAGCAATGAAACATGTGCACATTGCGGAGTATAACCCTATGGAATGTGTTAAGACTAATGTTTTAGGAGCCGAAAATGTTATAAACGCTGCGCTTGCAACTGGTGTTAAAAATGTAGTTGCTTTATCTACTGATAAGGCGGCTGCACCTATAAATTTATATGGTGCAACAAAACTGTGTTCTGATAAATTATTTGTGGCAGCTAATAATATAAAGGGCTTTAGAGATTTAAAATTTTCTGTTGTACGTTATGGCAACGTAATGGGTTCAAATGGTTCAGTGATACCTTTTTTTTTAAGCAAACGCAAGGATGGTGTTTTACCGATAACGGATATCAACATGACGCGTTTCAATATTTCGCTGCAAGAAGGGGCAGACATGGTTTTGCATGCCATGGAAACTGCATGGGGCGGTGAAATATTTGTGCCAAAAATACCTTCTTATAAAATAACTGATATAGCAAAAGCCATTGGACCTGATTGTGAGCATAAGGTGATTGGTATCAGGCCGGGTGAAAAGGTACATGAGGAAATGATTACTTCTTCAGATTCATTTAGCACCTATGATTTAGGGAAGTATTATGCAATTACCCCTCAAGTACCAACTTGGAATGTGGATGATTATAAAAAACATTTTAATGCAAATCCTGTAAAGCAAGGTTTTCAATACAATTCAGGAGAAAATACAGAATGGGTTGGAGTTGAAGATTTGAGAAAATTAATAAAAGAACATGTAGATTCAAATTTTTCTGTGTGATAGTGAATTCAAAAACAAGACAGTTTCAAAAATTGAAAGGCGCTGAAAAATTAATATTAGGAACGGTCCAGTTAGGTTTAAATTATGGGATCAATAATATTTCAGGCAAACCGGCCTTAGAAGAAAGTTTCAAAATATTGGATACTTCATTTAAAGCTGGTATTTCTTTCCTAGATACAGCGGAAGCTTATGGTAACGCTGTAGAATTAATAGGCGAATACCATAAAAAGACCCCTCACAATTTTCATGTCATAAATAAATTTGGAGCTTTAAGTGAGATCAGGGATCTAAATAAAAATGTAAAAGATAATTTACGAAAACTCAATATTCATTCCTTTTATGCTTACCTTTTTCATTCGCCGGCAGATCTGACTAATTTAAAAAGCAATTCGGCATTCGTTAAAAAGCTTCAGGAACTAAAACAGGAAGGATTGATTGAACGATTGGGTATTTCAATTTATACAAATACTGATTTTAAAGTCGCCATTGAAAACCCCTTAATTGAAGTGATCCAACTTCCTTTCAATATTTTGGATAATAATAATAAACGGCTTGACTTATTGAAACTTGCAAAAGAAAAGAATAAAGAGATCTTCAGCCGTTCAGTTTTTTTGCAAGGATTGATCTATAAAGATCCTACAGAGTTAACTCATAAGCTTAAACCCTTATCAAAATACCTTGAGCGTTTAAAAAATATAGCTAGTGATCTAAAAATTTCCTTATCTCAATTAGCATTAAGTTATTCTTTGCACAATCCTTTTATTGATAAAGTATTGATAGGCGTTGAATCTGAAATTCAACTACTGAAAAATATACAAATGGCAAACGATGATTTTCAAACGGACTTTGCTATTATTGACAGAAATATTAATGTGCAGGAAGAAGAATTATTATATCCATATAATTGGAATTAAAAATACAAAAAATTATTATGAAAAAAACATACGTTATAGCTGAAATAGCACAAGGATTTGAAGGGGATATAAACCTTTGTAAACGCTTTATTAAATTGGCAAAACTAGTAGGTGCAAATGCCGTTAAATTCCAAATATTTAGAGCTGAGGAAATATGTACAACAGATTATAAATACTATGATTTATTTAAATCACTCGAAATTGATCCGCAGACTTGGACCGACATGATTGCTTTTGCAGATGAACAAGGTCTTGATTTCTTTGTTGATATTTCTGGTTTAAAAACATTAAGTTGGATTGAAAACACTAAAATTAAAGGGTATAAAGTACATTCTACAGATTTAAAAAATTACGAATTACTAAATAAATTAAAAGATAAAAATGTAACAGTCTTCTTAGCAGCTGGTGGCGGGATTATCGAAGAGTTAGAAAAAGCAATTAAGATACTTGGTAAAAATAATATCATCATTATGTCAGGTTTTCAAGCCGAACCTAATTTGCATAGCGATGTAGAGTTAGATAAGCTAGAATACTTAAAATCTAAATTTGGAGTAGAAGTTGGTTATGCAGATCATTTTGATGCTAATTACTCTTTAGCAATTACACTTCCAGCTATGGCTGTTCTTAAAGGAGCAACCTACATCGAAAAACATTTAACTATAGATAGAAATAATTTAGTTTTAGAAGATAATGTGTCAGCATTAAATCCTGATGAATTTATTCAAATGATGAAATTCATCAGGGATGTTGAAAAATTTACAGAAACTAAAAATGAATTTCCTTTAAGTGAAAGAGAACAAACCTATCGAAAAAACACAAAAAAAGTTGTACTTGCAAAGCACACTATTGAAGCTGGAACAGAAATTAAGAGTTCAGATTTAATGATGTTAAGAACGGGTAAAACATTTGAAAAAATAATTGATATCGAAACAGTGATTGGAAAAGCAGCTAAAGTCACTATTGCATCAGAGTCAGTTATTACAGAAGATTTAATTAAATAAAAAATCACAATGAAAATCATAGCCACACTAGCATGTCGAAATAATTCTAAACGATTGTATGGAAAACCTTTACAATTACTTGAAAATTATTCTGTTTTGGAGTTCATGGTTAATCGTTTAAAAGAACAAAAAAAAATAGCAGATATTGTATTAGCAATTAGTGAAGTAAAAGGAAATGAGGCTTTTATAGAACTTGCCGAGCGTAATAACTTAAAATATATTGTAGGTGATGATAGAGATGTGTTAGGTAGATTAATTAAAGCATGCGAATTAGCAGGAGGTGATACTGTTTATAGAGTTACAACCGAATCACCTTTTGGTTATCTTGAAGGATTAGATGAAGCAATAGCATCGCATATCGAAAAAAATGCTGATTACACGGCTCATGCTAAGTTGCCTGATGGTGTTTTATTTGAATTAATTAAATTGGATGCACTAAAACTATCTCATAAAAATGGTGAGTATAAACATAAGAGTGAATTAGTTAATTTATATATTGAAGATAATCCTTCGTTGTTTGTGAAAAATATTTTACAAATTGAAGATAAATGGCAAAGGCCAGATTATCGGTTAACAATTGATTTCCCTGAAGATTTAATATTTTTTAGAAAAATAATTAGACATTTTGGTGGTGATGATAAATATATTCCTTACAAGGATTTAATTTCTTTCTTAGATGTAAATCCTAAATTACTAAAAATGGTTGAAAATATTACGGATGAGAATTACATTAAACCAGTACATTAATAATAAACATTATGATAACGAACTTTAAAAATTCTGATGAATACAGAAAAAAAATCCATAATCTAATACCAGGTGGCGCTCACACTTATTCTAAAGGAGATGATCAATTTCCTTTATTATCACCTGCAGCTATTTCTTATGGTAAGGGTGGTTATTTGTTTGATATAGATGATAATAAGTTTTTAGATTGTTCAATGGGTTTAACGTCAGTAAGTTTAGGCCATGCCTATGAACCTATTATTAATAGAATAAAACTAGAGTTAGATAAAGGTGTTAATTTCATGAGGCCTTCAATTATTGAAGGTGAGATGGCTGAAAAATTTTTATCATTAGTTCCGCAGCATGATATGATAAAGTTTGCTAAAAACGGATCAATCGTAACAACCGCTGCGGTTAAATTAGCTAGAGCTAAAACTGGAAGAAAATTGGTTGCTTTCCCTTCTGACCATCCATTTTATAGTTATGATGATTGGTTTATTGCTAAAACAGCTTGTAATTTAGGTATACCAGATGAAATAATTGATTTATCAGTAACGTTTAAGTCGAATGATTTAAAATCACTCGAAGAATTATTCTCTAAATACCCAAATCAAATTGCATGTGTTATTACGGAACCAGAAAGAAGTGTTGATGTTGAAATTGATTGTGCTAAATTTATAAAAGAAGCAATTGAGTTAACTCATAAAAATGAAGCATTGTTTATTTTAGATGAGATGATTACGGGCTTTAAAACAGATTTTCCTGGGTCAATTAAAAAGTTTAATATAAAGCCTGATATGGCTACTTGGGGGAAAGGCATAGCGAACGGTTTTTCATTTTGTGCATTAACTGGCACAAAAGATGTAATGGAGTTAGGAGGTATTAGAAATACTGGTAGTGAAAAAGTATTCTTGGTGTCAACAACTCATGGGGGTGAAACCCATACGATTGCTGCTGGATTAGCTACTATACATGAATTTGAAAAAAATAAAGTCATAGAAAAAAATCAAGCGTTAGGAGATTATTTTGTATCTGAAGTTAATAAAGTCATTTTAGCAAAACGCTTACAGGCATTTGTGTCAGTATCTAATTCTAATTGGATGCCTATTTTATCTTTTAAAAATAAAAATGGTGATGTTTGTAACGGAATGAGAACTTATGTTTTACAGGAGTTAATTAAAAAGGGTGTTTTATGTCAAGGGATATTTATACCATGCTTTAATCATACGAAATTCGACGTCGATTTTTTTTGCGAAGGGTTAGATTTTGCTTTAAATAATTATGAGCAAATTTCAGAAATGGGATATGAAAATGTTTTAATAGGTTCTCCAACTAAACCTGTATTTAGAAAATTCTTGTAAATTTAACATGTTCTTTAGTTTTTTTAAAGTAGTATATTATTTTCATTTTTCAATTTTCCTTTCTCTATTTGATATTAAGTTGTTTGATGTTAAATTATATCATGCGGGTATTTCTTTGAAAAAAAAAACTTTTCGATTTTTATCTGAATCATATAGTGATAATCTTATTACATTAAGAATTTTTAAAGCAATTTGGTTCAAATCTTTTGATAATTCAAGGGCTTATATTAAACTTAATAGTGATTCTAACGAAGCTGTTTTTGATATACTTAATTCTTCTTTTGATATAAGAATAGAATACGTTGAAAAATTATCAAAAAAAGATATGGGTTTTTTCATAGCTAAGAGTAATTTGTTATTCATAGACAATTATTTGCAGAAAGTCCTAGTTTTACTTTATTTAATAGTTGTATTTATTCCTGTGCTTTTCATTTCTATAATTTCAAAAAACAAAGTATCAGCTCCTCTTTTTGTTCAGGAATTAATTGAGGCGTTTAATCTTTTGGTACTATTAAAAAAAGAAAAAATAAAAAAAGTACATTATTTTTGTATTTACGAAAGAGATGCTAATTTATGCGCTTATGTTTTGATGAAAAATGGGTTTATAGTTAATAAAATCCCATCTGAAGTACCTTTAGTTTTTGCTAATAAAGTAATTGTTGCCAATCAATTAAGTTTTTGCTTTGGTTATCAACAAGAAGAGTTTTTTTATTATAAAGACACAATGTTTGTTGATACAACACAACAATGGCTTCCAGAATTATTTTTTAAGACACCAATAAATATACTTAGTTCATCAATTAAAAACAGTGAAGTTATTTATGAAATTGGATTTTTTTCGAGTGGTAACTGGCTTCGAGATAAACTTGGTGATGTTGATTTGGGAACTGATGATTTAAAAAATGAAAATAGTATTTTAAATATATTGGTAAATTTTGTATGCCAAAACAATCTTAAAATGTGTATTTTTTTACACCCCATAGAGAAGAAAACCGCAAATCTAAATTTTTCATTGAAGCATTATGAATTAATCCTGAAAAATCAAAATATTACTATTGCAGATATAAATGAACCTTCAATTAATGGATTTGATAAAATAAATATTGGAATTGCTCAATACAGTACTATTATGTTCGAACGAATTGTTTTGGGCTATAAAACCATTATTGCTCCTTGGGGTCATTCAAATTTCCCCATCAAAAACAGTACATTAAGTAATTGTTGTGCATTAAACGAATCCGAATTAATTAAAAAACTCAATGAGTTATTGCCAATTACTGTAAGTGAGTATTTTATTAAAACGGATTTAAATAAATATGTCCATAATTATAAATTTTGACAGATATAAAACCTATAATATTTGTAAGAACTGATGCTAATAATGCTATAGGTATGGGACATTTAATAAGGTGTTTTGCCTTAGCGAAAATGCTCGAGTCGAGTTTTAATGTCAAATTTATATTTACAAATACAGATGAGTTAATTGCAAATAAATTTTTGGAAAATTCATATGATTCATTTTGGATTAATGGATCTGATAAATTAAATGAGGCAGAAGAAGTTACCAATTATGTAAGAAGCAATAATGCATTCGCATTAATTTTAGATGGGTATCAATTTGATTCAGAATATCAAAAAAAAGTTTATGATAGTTCGTTTAAGCTAATTTACATTGATGATTTAATTTACCCAAATTATTTTTGTGATTTAGTAATTAACCAAGCAGATATATTGCAAGAGCGTTATAAAACAAATATGCAAACAAAGTATTTATTAGGGGTACGTTATGTATTACTTAGGCCAGATTTTTTGAAAGTAGCGAAAGATGGTCTTCGAGAAATAAATTCAATAAAAAACATATTTATTAGTTTTGGGGGGGGGGATGTTAATAATACAACATTAAAAGTTTTAAAGGCCTTATTAGTTTTAAATATAGAATGTAGTATACATCTATTAAGTGGCCCGCTAAATCAAAATAGTAGCGAAATAGGTAATTTGTGTAGCGAAAAATCTACACTTAATTTTTATTCTAATTTATCGAGTAGTCAAGTAAAAGAATTAATAGCTAATTGTGATTTGGCATTAATCCCAAATAGCAATTTATCGTTGGAAGCTTGTGCTGTTCAAATTTTGATGATTACTGGTATTACCGCAAATAATCAATTAGGTTATTACAACTCTTTTCAAGCAAATAAATTATCTCTTGGTATTGGCAATTGGGATGATGCTAGTGAGGATGAAATTGTAGCCTCGGTAAAAAAAATAATTAATTTTAATTCCGAAGAAAAGAATACTCAGCTATTAAATCAACATAAGTATATAGATGGATTTTCTTCAGAAAGAATTTTACATCAAATAAATACTATTTAATGAATTTTTGTCAAATCACGAAGGAAGAGCTACAAAAAAATAGTGATAATTATTTAAGATTAATAAATGATTGGAAATATTGTGATTGGAACGAAGAAAATTTCCTTTACGAATTGCCGTTCAAATGGGAATTCTCATTTTCATTAAATAGTAATAATGAGCTCGTTGGTTTTTGTATTGCTTCAAATAAAATCCCTGAAGTATATTATATCCATTTATTATTTATATCGCCTAATTTTAGGGGTAATTCGTTAGGCTTGAACTTATTATTATATGCACAAGAAATTGCAAGTAAACATAATATAAACATTATAGAATTAAGATGCCCTGAATCAAATGAACAAGCCTTAAACTTTTACTTAAAAAATGGGTTTAAAGTAAAACAAAAAATTAAAGACGACACAAGCGGAAATGAAATGGATTATTATTTAGAATTAAATGTTTAAAATGAAAAATTCATATATAATTTCAGAAATTGGCAATAATCACAATGGTGATCTTAAAAAGGCTCTAAAGCTTATTGATGCTAGTTATAATGCGGGAGTAGATGCAGTTAAATTTCAAACTTTTAGAGGAATCGATATTGTTAGTCCTAAGGTAAAAGCTGATGAATATAAGGGATGGGATGTGAAGGGGTTTGAATTTTGGTATCAGTTTTTAGATACAATAGCACTAAAACTAGAGGATCATCAAGCGGTTATTGATTACACGAATTCAAAGGGAATAGATTTTATAACAACACCTACATCACCTTATATCGTTAATTTTTTGGAAACATTGAATGGTATAAAAGCGTATAAGGTTGCATCAATGGATTTAAATAATATACCCTTATTGCAAGCAATTGCTAAATCGAACAAAGAAGTTATTATGTCTACTGGTATGGGCGACATGATTGATATTGCTAAGGCTGTTGAAATATTTAAAAACCAAAAATTAAGTATTTTGCATTGCGTGAGTGATTATCCTCTAGATCCATCAAAAGCTTTTTTAAATAATATAATTGAATTGAAAAATTGTTTTCCAAATTATGATATTGGTTTTTCAGATCATTCTTTAGGTCATGAATTATGTATTGCAGCAAGATGTTTGGGAGCTATTATATTTGAAAAACATATTACATTAGATAGAAATGATCCAAATCCGGCAGAGCATCATTTTGCATTGGAACCAAATGAATTTAAGGTTTTAGTAAATTGGTTAAGAGATATTGATACGAATATAAATTCAACTGGATTTTTAAGAAGTGAATCGGAAAAAATAAATAAATATAAATATAGAAGAAGTTATCATTACTTAACTGAAATGAAAAAGGGAGATTTGGTTGAATTAAATAAATTAACTTTAATTAGACCAGGTGATGGAATTTCCGATAACGATTTAGATAAAGTATGTGGAAAACCATTAACAAAATCAGTTAACGTATTTGACCCATGCTTAGTTTCTGATATTTTATAATGCTAGAACTAGACGCATATATATATGATTCGCAATTTCAATTTTTGAATAAAGATGATTTGCTTATATTAGAATATAGGAAATCTGTTTTAAATTCAGCTAATTGCCAATTTATTCCTGAAATAAATTCTTTTTTAAGAAAAGAGCAATGGGATAGCGAAAAATTTTCTATTGATGTAGCGCGTTATTTATGGATGGAAAACAAGGTAAATGATGAAAAATATGTTACAATCTTTAATTCGACTATAGCTCATAAATGTATCTATGTTCGGGTAAATAAAGAACATACTTTTTGTCAGTTTGCTTATAAAAATAATTTAAAATTACTTACTACAAAAGCATCACAACATCTCGATTTAAGAAATAAAGAATTTGATTTTGATACATCAATTAATTATAAACTATATTCGAATGAAAGTGATGAAGAACATGTATTATATCAAGTTTTAGAGCTCTCTAAAGATTCCTTTAATCATAATCGTTTCAAATCAGATTCTAAATTCACAGAAATAAAAATTAGTGAAATTTACAGAGATTGGATTGTTAATGAAGTTAAATCTAATACTAGCTGTCTTTATTATATAATCGAAAACAAAGCGGTTGTTGCGTTTTTTCTTTATAAGCCAAACATTAGCCCATTAAATAAAATAAAAATTGGTTTTGTTTCTCTTATTTCATCATCCCCTAATTATAAAGAGAAAAAATATGCCTCAAATTTATTAAACTATGTATTAAGTAAAATGCGACTTGATACATGTTTTGTTATAGCTAATACAGAAATTCAAAATAGTAGTGCTTTGAGTTTTTTCTCAAAAAATAATTTTTTAATTACCACTTATTTAAATGAATATCATATATGGAATTAATGTTTAAAAACAAAAAAATTATGGTTGTTGTTGCACATCCAGACGACGAATTGCTTGGTTTAGGGGCGACAATGAACAAGTTAATTAAAAACGATGGATGCAAAGTAAAAGTTGTTATTTTGGGTGAAGGAATTACCTCTCGTACCGATGCTCGGGATGCAAAATTATGGAAAAAAGAACTAGCAATTCATAAGAAAAATATTAATAATGCTGCTAAAGCAATTGGTTATCATGAAGTAAAAACATATGATTTTCCAGATAATAGATTTGATTCAGTCGCATTACTTGATATTGTTAAAGTGATTGAAAAAGAAAAAGAAGATTTTAGACCAGAAATTATTTTTACACACCACGGTGGTGATACAAATGTTGATCATCGTCAAACCTTCGACGCGGTTATAACAGCAACTCGACCAATGTCTCATGAAGTAGTAAAAACTATTTTCTCGTTTGAAACACCTTCTTCTACAGAATGGCAGGCCGCATCTTATCCTAATTATTTTAAGCCTAATTTTTTTATTGAAGTATCAGTCAAAAATGTACAAGCTAAAATTAAAGGAATGGAAAGCTATGAGTTCGAAAAGCGAAAATATCCTCATCCAAGATCTCCAGAAGCAATAGAAATTCAATGTAAAAGAAATGGAGTAATAGTAGGAAAAGAATTTGCTGAGGCTTTTATGTTAATAAGAAGCGTGCAATAATGAATATAGCTTCAGCACATCAGCCTGCATATCTTCCTTGGTTAGGCTATTTTCATAAAATTTCTTTATCAGATGAATTCGTTTTGTTGGATAGTGTACAATTTGAGAAAAATAGTTTTACTAATCGCAATAAAATTAAAGTTTCTAATGGTGAAGCATGGTTAACAATCCCAGTTGAAATGAAAGGGCACATAAATAGAAATATTAATGAAATGGTGATTGATGAAAAGTTTGATTGGCGTAAAAAACATTGGAATTCATTATTAATGAATTATAAAAAATCACCTTATTTTTCTATTTATTCAGATTTTTTTGAATCCTATTATAAAAATACTACTACGTCTAATTTGAGTGAATTTATAAAAACATCAACAACTTTTTTTTTAAAAGAGTTAGATATAACTCCTAAATATACTGAATTATCTAATTTAGAATTGAAATCCAAAAAACAAGAATTAATTGTAGATATCTGTAAAATCACAAAATCTGATTTATTTGTTTTTGGTAGTCAAGGTAAGGATTACGCAGATTTAGATTACTTTAAAAAAAACAATATTAGTTGTTATTTTCAAGATTATAAGCATCCTAATTACGATCAACTTTGGAATGAATTTAAACCATTTATGTCAATTGTAGATTGTTTATTTAATAATGGATCTAAAAAAACAAAAGAAATTATTCTTGAAAACAATACTCTTAAAACCAATCTTTTATAACCTAAAGTATCATTACTTTTCAATAAATTAAATATGTGTGGCATTTCAGTACTATTTCATAAAAACAGACTAACGCAGCAATTATTGTTGGACTTTTTATCTTCTTTAAATACGATTAATCACAGGGGGCCAGACGATGAAGGGGTTGTATTAATTAATACAACAACTGGTAATTATAAAATTATGCGGACTGAGAAAACATATAAAGATATTTTTGACTCCTACGAATTAGCTTATATAAACTCGGCAGATTATAATTTAGTATTAGGGCATAAACGTTTAAGTATTATTGATTTATCATTTTCAGGACATCAACCTATGCAGGGGATTGATAATTCTTGGATTGTTTTTAATGGTGAAATCTATAATTATATTGAATTGAAGGAGGAATTAAAAATATTAGGCGCACAGTTTAAAACCAAATCAGATACAGAAGTTGTATTAGAAGCATATAGAATATGGGGCATCGATTGTTTAACAAGATTTAATGGCATGTGGAGTATTTGTATTTGGGACGCGCCTAATAAAAGAATAGTTGTAAATAACGATCGATTTGGTGTAAAACCTTTATATTATTATGAAACTAATAATTCATTTCGTTTAGTTTCTGAAACAAAACAACTTCAAAAATATAGCGATTTAACTTTAGTACTTAATCAAACTCATATAAGAGAATTTGTGAAGTTTGGTTTTTTAGATATGGATGAAAATAGTATGTACGAAAGAGTTTTAAGATTTAAAAAAGGACATTATATTATTTTATCACCACTTAATTATGAGCACGAATGTATAAAAAATAATCAAAAACAATATTATTATTTACATAAAAGGCAAGTTATAATAAATGAAAAAGATGCGGTAGAACAATTTAGAAATTTACTATATAATTCAATCAAAATTAGAATGAGGGCGGATGTTAGTTTTGGTTTTGCTTTATCAGGAGGTCTTGATTCAAGTGCAGTTTTGTATATGGCAAGAAACATTTTACAAAATGAAAAAATAACTAATGAATTAATAGGTTTAGGCGCCGTTTTCCCTGGATTTAAAGACATAGATGAATCTTCATTTATAAAAATTGTAACAGATGATTTGCCTTGTAAAACATATCTTAGTTATGCAATGGAAGATTTTAATGCCATTAATTTTGAAAATCATATTTATCACCAAGATGAACCATTACATGGAACCTCATACTTTGCACAATACAATTTGTATAATACAGCAAAAAAGAATGGGATAAAAATTTTATTTAATGGGCAAGGTGCTGATGAAGTTTTTGCAGGATACCATCACCATTTTTATAGACATTGTCGAAATTTACTAATTAGAGGAAAGGTAATAGAATACTTCAGTTTGGTAAAGCTATACGCTAATATTAAAGGAATTAAAAGTTCAAAGCTACATAAGATTGTTGTTAATGAGCTTAAAATGAGTACTGAAATCAAATTAGGTATAATCAAATTCGACCATTCTATTTTGAAATATTGGAATAAAATTAATACTTTAGATGAAATGCTACTGAGAGACTTTGATACTTTTCAATTACCATTATATCTCAGGGCTGATGATAGAGATAGTATGAGTTTTAGTGTTGAGTCAAGACATCCATTTATGGACTATAAATTAGTTGAATTCGGATATTCGTTACCGAATAACTTATTAATAAAAGATGGGTGGCAAAAGTATTTAATCAGGAAAAGCATGCACGAGTTACCAAAAAGTATTGCATATAGGCCAGATAAAAAAGGTTTCATTACTCCGCAAGAAGTTTGGATTAATAAATATAAAGATTTATTTGAAAACTATCTTTCATACAATTTTGAAGTTTTAGGAGTTAGGAAGCCTTCTGCTAACGATTTTTATAATTATTCATTAGGTGCGTGGTTTAAAGTTAATTCATTCTCTAAAGCTAACAATTCACTTAATTGAATTTTTAATAATTTTGAAATATTAAATCAAATATAAATTAAGAACTATTAAATGTCAAGTAAAGTTCGATCTTGCAATAAGTGTATTTTAGATAGTAACGACGACTATCAAATTACTTTTGATATAAATGGTATTTGTTCATATTGCGAGAAATTTGATAAAGATTATATTTTTATATTGAATAAAACAGATGAAGAAAAAAATAGAGAATTAAATAATTTAATTGAAATAATAAAGTCAGATGGAAAAGGCAAGAAGTATGATTGTATATGCGGCATAAGTGGAGGCTTAGATAGTTCTTTTTTAGCAGCAAAAGCAAAAGAATTTGGTTTAAGAACTTTGTTAGTACATTTCGATAATAGTTGGAATTCAGAATTAGCAGTAAAAAATGTTGAACAGATATGTAAGTATACGGGTTTTGATTTGCATACCTATGTTGTAAATTGGGAGGAGTTTAAAGATCTTCAAAAGGCATATATTAAATCTGGGGTGCTTGATTGGGAGGTGCCAACTGATCATGCTTTATGGGCAGTTATTTTAAAAAAATCTAAAGAACTGAATATTAAACATATTTTAATAGGCGCAAATTATCAAACAGAAGGTATACTGCCTTCTACAATGCGCTATGACAAAGCGGATTTAAAAAACATTAGAGATATTCATTCGAAATATGGTAAATTAAAAAAAATAAGAACATTCCCTGTATATAAATTTTGGTGGCACATGTATTTAAAATGGTTTTGGGGGTTAAAATTAGACACCTTATTGTATTATATGGAATATAATAAAGACCAGGCGAAACAGTATTTAGTTGATGTTGTTGGTTGGAGAGATTATGGAGGTAAACACTATGAATCTATTTTCACTCGTTTTTATCAAGGTTACGTGTTAAATAAAAAATTTGGCTATGACAAACGTAAAGCTCATTTATCTTCTTTAATTTGCTCCGGTCAAATATCAAAAAAAGAAGCAATTGAAGATCTTCAAAATCCTATGATTAACTCTGATGTTTTGCAAGATGATTTGCAATTTTTTTTAAAAAAAATGGAATTTACTGCTGATGAATTTCAGCAAATAATGAATCAAAATCCAGTGCCTCATTTAGCATTTAAATCTTATTCTACATTTGAATACCCTTTACTTAAAAAAATATTACGTTTATTAGTAATAGCAAAAAAAATAATTAAGTAAAATGCAATTTATTGATAAAATATTTATTGCTGGTCATAACGGCATGGTTGGTTCGGCAATTAAAAAAGAGTTAGAAAGACAAGGGTATTGTAATATTTTAACCGCTAATAAAAATGAATTAGATTTATGTAATGAGTTGCAAGTTGAAGATTTTTTTCAAACTCATAAACCAAACTTTGTTTTTTTAGCTGCTGCAAAAGTTGGAGGCATACAGGCCAATATAAATGAGCCGTTTAACTTTTTATTTGATAATTTAAAAATTCAAAACAATGTAATTTATTCATCTTTTAAAAATGATGTTAAAAAATTATGTTTCATAGGTAGTTCATGTATTTATCCTAAAAACGCTTCTCAGCCTATTAAAGAAGAATACCTTTTAAATGGTCCTTTAGAGCCTACAAACGAAGGCTACGCATTGGCTAAAATTACAGGAATTAAATTAGGGCAATATTTAAGTAAACAATTTGGTTTTAATGTCATCAATCCAATGCCTTGTAATTTATATGGGCCAAACGATAGTTTTCATCCCGTTAATTCACATGTGTTATCATCGTTAGTGAGAAAATTTTCTGACGCTATTCACAATAATGATGATTGCGTTAATGTTTGGGGTACTGGAATTGCTAAAAGAGAATTTATGCATGTAGAGGACTTATCGCGAGCTATTATATTTCTGATGAACAATTATAACAAACCTGATATTATTAATGTTGGTTTAGGAACGGATATCAGTATAAAAGAACTTGCCGAAAAAATAGCAAACTTAACTGGTTTTAAAGGTTCAATAAATTGGGATAAAACAAAGCCAGATGGTATGCTAAAAAAGTGCTTAGATGTTACTAAGATTAAAGAACTAGGATTTAGTTCAGCTATTACTCTTGACGAAGGTATTACACAAATGATTAATATATATAAAAAACAAATCGAAAAAATATGATTCCTTTAATGAAAAGTACATTTTTTAATGAATTTGAAACCAAAAAAGCTTTGGCTGATTTTATTCTTCAAACAAATAAGTTAAGTATGGATCAGCATTGTTTTGAATTTGAAAAACAATTTGCAGAGTTTCATAATACTAAACATGCTATTTTAGTAAATAGCGGAGCAAGTGCTAATTTAATACTAATTCAAGCCTTATTAAATTTAGGAAGACTAAAAAAGGGAGATAAAGTTGGATTTTCTGCAGTTACATGGAGTACAAATGTGATGCCTATTATTCAGCTAGGATTAGTTCCTATTGCAGTAGATTGCGTCCCCGAAACATTAAATTGTATGAGTTCTAATTTAAAACATACTCACGAAAAACATAAATTAAAAGCTTTTTTTATAACCAATGTACTTGGTTTTTCTGGTGATTTAGCTAATATTAAAAAATACTGTGATTCAAATAATATTGTTTTAATTGAAGATAATTGTGAATCTCTAGGTAGTAAAGTAGACGGAGATTTTACTGGAAATTTCGGACTAGGTTCAACATTTAGTTTTTTTGTTGCCCATCACATGTCAACAATAGAAGGCGGAATGTTGGTAACAAATGATGAAGAATTAGCTGAAATGCTTGTAATTGTTAGAGCCAATGGATGGGATAGAAATTTATCAGCTATTACACAAAAAAAATACAGACAAAGCCATCAAATTAAAAGTGAGTTTGATGCTAAATACACGTTTTATGATTTAGCTTATAATGTAAGGCCTACCGAAATTACTGGTTTTTTAGGTAAAATGCAGTTAAAATATTTGCCCGATAATATTAAAACACGTGAGGCAAATTACAGAGTTATTGAATCTGTTGTTAAGCAAAATTCAGATTTAATTCCATTAGTATCTTCCCATATGGATTTTGTTTCCAATTTTTCTTTTCCATTTGTTTGTAAAGATGCAGCTCTTAGAGATAAGTATATTAAAGAATTTGCTGGAGCAGGAATTGAGATTAGACCTATGATTGCAGGCAACATGCAATTACAGCCTTTCTTTGCTAAATACTCAACTATAAAAGAAGAGTTAATAGGAGCAAACCATTTACATCATTGCGCATTTTATTGTGGCAATTATCCCGAATTAACAGATACTGATTTACAAACTATTTCATCGTGTTTAATTTAGTTTTTTAATTTTATTGCAAAAGTAATTCAGGTAATGAATAAAATCTCAAATAGATTATTTTCTTCTTTTTTATCAAATCAAGACTTAGCTAAAGTTAAGTTAGTGTCTTATTTCCCTTTATTAGTGGATGAAGATAAATATAGCTTATTGCCATCCGATCATTGTTATTATTATCCATTAACAGTTGATGTTAAACAGAAAAAAGTGATTAAAGGGGAATTAAATTTTTTTAATCAAATTATATTTAATAATTATAAAAAAGATAATTTACTACCCTTAGATAAAGTTAATTTTCCTGATTTAAAACAAGTAGATAAACAAAATGCAATTATTGTTAATTTAATTGATAATTGCTACGGACATTCTTTTTTAAAGCTATTAAATCTTTACGAAATATATAGTTTATATAAAGAAGTATTTGATATTTTTGTTATCTGTCCAGTTGCTTTACAACATTATGTGCCAAAAGATAAATTTAAATTAATAAATGTAAAGTTAGGTTTTAATGATGCAATGATTTGTTATGATTTTGAGCCAATAATATTATGGGTAAAACAGCAATATAAGTCTATTGATTTTGTTACATTAGATACTTATTATTGTCATCAAACACCAGATGATTTAACTGCCTTTTTCGGATTTCTTCCCGAAAATCATATTTCGCAAAAGCAATATATTACATTTTATTACAGAGCTGATTATTTTAGAACTTGGGCAGGAAATAAACAACAAAAACGCATTATTAATTTTTTTAATCAACTTCAAAACTATTTTCCAACTACACAATTGGTTATTGCAGGCGATCTGGATAGCACCAAATTTCCTAATAGTATAAAAGATATACGTACAAAGGCATTTGGAAAAGAGGTTGATTTAATGTGTAACTCTTATTTTGCAAACTCATTCATTGTTATAGGTTTAATAGGATCTAACATGCTTCAGCCATCAATGTTTTGTGATTTTACCGTGCACTTGACTCAAAAAAATAAAATAACTATTATTGCAGAAGAGATGTTAAATCATCCCATCGAGTCAATGTCGGGCTGGTTTAAAAATATTTATTTAATAGGTAACGAAGACTTAAGTGATATAAATTCAAATCTTTTGTGCGAACAAATTATTTTATTATATCATACTTACATTGCTAAAAAGTATAAAGAAGTTGCATTTACAAATAAACTTTTTAGTTCTAGAATGTCGCAATCAGAATTTTATAAAAACCACTACCCTTTTTTTGATAGTGAAAAATCATTACAATTAAAAAGTAACATTACAGATTTTTGCTTTAAAAAAAGCATCATTAAGTATAAAATCAATAAGGTGCTAAAAAAACTTAAATTAAATTATTAAGAATTAATAAAGTACTTATGGCTTTTCATTTATTTTACTAGTTTATCCCATTATATCAAACAATTAATTAAGTTAGCTTTGTAATTCTGTTTTCATTTTCACTACCTGTTATCTTTATAAAATTTAAATCAAATAAAGTAGATAGATGGATTGGCGAAATTTCATATCCAATTTATATTTGAAATGTATTTATTGTAATACCGGTAAGTGTATTTTATTCAAAATATAATTTTGTTTCTTACAACTTTCTATCTGTAATAATATTAATTTGTACTCTAATTTTTTCGTTTTTCCTGCTTAAATTTATTAGTGAACCAATTGAAAAAAATAGATATAATAAAACTTTTAAATTAAATTCTAAATGACTAAAATAAAATTCGCTGTAGTAGGTTGTGGTAGTATAGGTAAAAGACATATTGCTGTGCTTGATGCTGATGAAGAGGCAGAAATAGTTGCAATTTGTGATATCGATGAAAATAAATGTATTGAACTATCCTCTTTATATAATGGGTTAAAATATTATACCTCCTATACTGAAATGTTAGCAAGCATTAACTGCGATGTTGTAAATGTTGTTACGCCACATCAAATGCATGCAGATATGAGCATTGATGCTTTAAATAAAGGTTTTAATGTTTTAGTTGAAAAGCCAATGGCATTAACTTCTGATGATTGTGATCGAATGAATGATGCAGCCATTGCATCTGGAAAAAAACTTTGGGTGGTTAAACAAAACAGATTCAACGTTCCAATTCGTTTAGCCAAAGAACTTATTGATAATAATCGTTTGGGGAAAATATTTATTGTGAAATGTGAAGTGTTATGGAATCGCTATCAAGGATATTATGATGATTCACCTTGGCGTGGTGTAAAAGAATCAGAAGGTGGTTCTTTATATACGCAGGCTAGTCATTTTATTGATTTATTAGTTTGGTGGTTTGGCGATATTATTAGCGCACAAACAAATATAGAAACACAAAATCATCAAATTGAAACGGAAGATACTGGTTTGTCTGTTGTTAAATTTTCTAATCATGCGCTTGGCTCAATTATTTGGACTACCTGTGTTTATAATAAAAATTATGAAGGTTCAATAACTATCATTGGAGAAAAAGGAACCGTTAAAATAGGCGGCCAATATTTAAATAAAATTGAGTATTGGGATGTCGAAGGTTTTCCATTGCCTGAAGTAATTGAATTTTCTGATAAGCCGAATAAATATGGTAAATACCAAGGTACGAGTTCAAATCACGATAAAGTTATAAATGCAATTATATCACAATTAAAAGGACGTACTCACGAATCTGTTGATGGCTTTGAAGGAATTCGTTCTATCAAAGCAATCGAATTAATGTATAAAGATGCAAAATAAACCAACTTTATTTTTATCAGCTATTAAAGATGTCAGGTTTGGCACTAATGTTAAAATTGTTGAACCTGTAAATATTTATGGTTGCTCTATTGGAGATGATGTTTTTATTGGGCCATTTGTTGAAATTCAAAAAGATGTAAAAATTGGTGAGCGTTGCAAAATCCAATCTCATACTTTTATTTGCGAATTAGTAACCATCGGAAAAGATTGTTTTGTTGGACATGGCGTTATGTTTGTAAACGACACCTTTTCGATTGGCAGACCAGCTAATGGAAACAAAGCATTATGGAAATCAACACGAATTGGTAATAATGTTTCTATAGGATCTAATTCTACTTTGTTGCCTATAGAAATATGCAATGATGTGATTATAGGATCAGGAGCAGTGGTAACAAAAAACATTACTGAGCCTGGAATATACGCAGGTAACCCAGCAAAAAAAATTAGAAATATTTAATCTGTTTTTTATAAGTAGATTTTAAAAATATAAATAATTATAATTTTAATTAAAAATGAAAATTCCCTTTGTAGATTTAAAAATTCAATATCAAAATTTAAAATCAGAAATTGACTCTGCTATTGCTGATGTGATAAGTAAAACTGCATTTGTTGGGGGAGGTACTAATGTGTTTTGCAAACAATTTGAAAATGATTTTAAACGTTTTTTAAATATTCAACATGTTATTAGTTGTGCTAATGGAACCGATTCTCTTGAGATATTATTAGAGGCTTTTAAGATAATAGCAGGCGATGAGGTTATTGTTCCAGCTATATCTTGGGTATCTACATCTGAAGCTGTTGGAAGAATCGGTGCAAAGCCAGTTTTTGTAGATGTTGATAAGGATACGCTTTTAATAAATACAAATTTAATTGAAGAAAAAATTACATCGAAAACAAAAGCAATTATCCCCGTTCATTTATATGGTAATTCTGTTAACATGACTCACGTTATGGAACTTGCTAAAAAACATAAGTTAATAGTCATTGAAGATTGTGCTCAATCACATGGAAGCACACACAAAGGAAAATTGTCTGGTACTTTTGGCGACGCTTCATCTTTTAGTTTTTATCCTGGTAAAAATTTAGGGGCATACGGAGATGCCGGTTGTATTGCAACAAATAATTTAGAAATTGCAAATACCTGTAAAAAGATTGCTAATCACGGACAATTAGAAAAACATAACCATGTTATTGAAGGTAGAAATTCTAGAATGGATGGAATACATGCGGCCATTTTATCTGTAAAATTAAATTATTTAAATGATGGAAATTTAAAGAGGCAGGCAAATGCTGATTATTATAAAAAGCATATTTTAAATGCCTCAATCACACTGCCAGAAGTTAATAAAGATTCTTCTCATGTTTATCATTTGTTTGTTATTTCAAGTTCTAATAGAGATGCCTTAAAGAAACATTTAGAAAGTCATACTATTGAAACTGCTATTCATTATCCAAATGCCTTACCATTTTTAAATGCCTATAAACAATTTGGTTATACTCAGGAAGATTTTCCAGTTTCTTTCGAAGCAACAAAACATATTTTATCAATACCCATGTTTCCTGAATTAACTCATCAACAAATGGATGCAGTTATTACAGCACTTAATAGTTTTAATGCCGAATAAGAAAACACTATTACTTTGTTGGGATTTTCCGCCAAACGATGGAATAGGCGGAAGACGCTGGGCAAAAATAGCAAAGTGGCTTTTAAAATCAGGCCATGAAATTCATGTTATTAAAAGTAAGTCAAAAGTTGGGAATCAAAATTCAGCTTGGTTATCTGATGTTAAAAGTGATCAAATTCATATTTATGAAGTGAATACATATTTGCCTGTTAAATGGTTAAACAGTAAAGAAAATAAATTTTCAGATAAATTAAAATATAAATTTGCGGCAATCTATCTTACTTTTTTTTCTAAAGGAACAATTTATGATAAAGCAATTGGCATGGAACGCGATGTTGTGAAATTAGCTTCAAAAATTATTGAATTAAATAAAATAGAAAATGTAATAGTAACTGGTGCACCATTTAATTTAATTTATTATGTAGCTAAAATAAAATTAGTATTTCCAAAGCTTTTTGTTTTGGCTGATTACCGAGATCCTTGGCTAAATGCAGTTAATTATGGGATGCAAAACTTGACAGCAAAAAATAAATTAGCCGAACAAAATAAACAAAATTTGGTTTTTGAAACTATTGATGTAATTACTGCTCCAAACTCTATTTTATTAAATGAAATTAAAGGAACTTATACTGGCCGTAATTTAATTAAAGCAAATTTTGTTGAGTTGCCTCATGCTTATGATGAAGATGATTTTTTGAACTATGACATATTAAAAAACGATACCTCTCATGCTTTAAAAATTGTTTATGCAGGAAGTGTTTATTTAGGGGCGAAAAGTTATTTAGAAGAATTTATTAATCAAATAAATAAGTATAATTGTAAAAACGAACACTTAGTTGAATTAGAAATTTATACGGATGATTATAAATCCTTACATCATTTTCAAAATGGGGCTATATCAATAAAGCCTTCTGTTGCTAAAGAGATTTTTAAAATTATATCTGAAGCAGATTACGTGTTAATTTTATTAGCAGAGCATAATAAAGATTTCAAAACAACTAAATTTTACGAATTCCTTCCTTTTCAAAAGCCCTATTTATATATAGGATCGCTTGGCGAAGTGTCTAAAATCATCAGTGAAGATGAAATGGGCTTTGTTATAAAGGATGTGAAAAACGAAACGGTTTCTTTTATTGAATCTCATTTCTCATCGAATCTGGTTTTTAAGGGCTTGTCTAAATTTAAGAATCATACGTTTCAAAAAAGAGTTGAATTGATTAATAATCTATTAGAAAAAATTGATGCTTAAGGTTTCCATAATTATGCCTTCATTTAACAAGGCAAAATATATTTCGGAAGCAATAAATTCTGTTATTAATCAAACCTATACTAATTGGGAATTAATTATTGTTGATGATTATTCAAATGATGATTCACAAGAAATAATTAACTTGTTCGCTTCTAAATTTGATAACATTAAAACATATTTTAATCTTGAAAATAAAGGGGCGAACTATTGTCGTAATTTCGGTATTGAAAATGCAAAAGGGACTTATATTGTTTTTTTAGATGCTGACGATCTTCTTACCAATCATTGTATAGAAGATAGAATGAATGTGATGAAAAAAAACAACACTTTGGATTTTTGTGTCTTTACAATGGGTGTTTTTAATAAAAAAATTGGAGACTCAAGTATAGAATGGAAACCAACTTCCAAAAGCCCCTTGAATGATTTTCTTTTCCATCAACTTCCTTGGGCAATTCCACAACCAATTTGGAAAAAAGACTTTCTTTGTTCACTAGATGGATTTAATCAAGATTTTGAACGTATGCAAGATGTTGAATTGCATACCCGCGCCTTATTAATTGAAAATGTTTTATATAAACAAATTGTTGATAAGCCAGATTGTTATTATCGAATTGATGAAGATCGAAAAATATTTAATCCATTTAATTTTATTAGTCTCAGGATAGATTCAACCATATTATATGTTCAACGGTTTAAATTTCTCCCTATAAAGCAAAGAAAATATTTAACTGGAACTATTTATGAAACATTTTTGCAACTAGTATATGTTTTAAAAAAAAAACAGATTACAAGAGCAGAATTTGAAATGCTAAAAAAAAAGTTATTTAATCAAAGTATGAATTTAACCAAAATGCAAAAAATATTATTTTATTGCTCACAACTTTATAATTTTAATTTATTTAGAGTAATGGGGGTTAATCGTTTTTTTAAATATTTAATTTTAATTTAATACTTCATTTTAATAAATTTTTATAAAACAATAAAATGAAAGAAGCCGAATTAACCGAAGATTATAAATATTATTTAGTTACTTTTTTTATTTATTTGAGTATTTTTATTCAATCGTATGTCTTTTTTAAAGAACCTTTTGAATTTCAATTTGGCTATTTAATTTATATTTTATTATTGCCTGGGTTTTTTAGGCGACATCGGTTAAGTAGACCATTGGTTCTTATTTTTTTGATTTTATTAATTGTAGGAATAGTAAATGTTTTATTTGATAATAATACCGTGGAATTATTTCTAAAGGTATTTACTGGCATGTCTTTATCTTATTTTTTTTATTATTATGTACTTGTTCAATTTGAATTTAACATCCAACAATTATTTAAATGGTATTTGAATGGAGCTTATATTTCTTCTATAATTGGCATTATTCAGCTTTTTTTTTATTTTATTAATTATCGACCGGGTTGGAGATTGTGGTTTATTTTTAATAAACATGGCGAATCTTTTGGAGGTCTAACTGGATTTCGTATCAATTCTATTTTCTGTGAACCAGCACATTTAGCGGGTATTTTATCATCAGCTTTTTTTATTTCTTTATATAATTTAACTAAAAAAGAAAGTATATATATTAATAAATTCAAGAGCATTGTTATTGTCTCTGTTTACATTTTATCTTTTTCTAGTTTAGGCCAAACAGGAATTTTAGTTTCGATACTACTTTTATTTTTAAGCTATGGAATTTTAAAGTATATCTTAGTAGTTGTTCCACTAATATTAATTGCGTTTAATTTTATTTATGATAATGTGCCTGAGTTTAAGCAAAGATATGATAGTGCTATTAATTTGGTTCAAGGTGAGAAATTTATAATAGGCAAAACTCATGGGTCTTCATTTATCTTATATAATAACTATGTTGTAGCTACCGAAAATTTTAAAACAAATTTTTTATTTGGTACAGGCATAGGTTCTCATGCTTTTGCCTTTAAAATTCATGCATTATCTAAAGACATTAAGCAGAAGGGTTTTGACTCAAATTCGGCTGATGCCAATTCAATGTTTTTAAGACTAATGTCCGAAACTGGTTTGTTTGGTCTTATTATATTTTTATATATAATTATCACGGGATATGTTAAGCGGGACCCCAAACGATTAACCTATCATTGGTTAATTAGCAATGCCATTTTATTAATGATTTTGTTAAACTTATTCAGGCAAGGGCATTATTTCCTATATGGCTTTCCGTTTTTTCTTTTTTTATATTATTTTAATGGTATAGCATACAAAGATCTTGTGAACGGTAATCCATCTGAACACGATTTGTATCTTTTGGAAGATAAAAAAAATTAAAGCTCTAAATCTTTCTTTTGTTTTACTTTTCCTTCCATCAAGTTAAAAGATTCTACTAGCAAAGCAAATGCTAATGCAATGTAGGCATAGTTTTTATTTAACTCTAAGTGCTCTTTTTCTGGAACACTAAAATTATAGCAGTCAAAAAGTCCTTCTGCTAAAATTATCCCCCCTATTACTAATAAAAATGACAAAGCAATTGTTTTAATACCTTTATTTTTATTTATAAAATTAGATACCAAGCCACTAAACAAAATCATTAATAGCATGCTTATTAATACAGCAGAAATCATTATGAGCACAACACCACTTATTCCTACAGCTGCTAAAATACTGTCAAAACTAAACACAAAATCAATAATAATAATCTGTAAAATTATTCCGTTAAAAGTATTTTTTCCAGCTTTTATGTGCTCAATCTCGTTATCGGCATTATAAATTTTTTGTTTTATTTCTTGAAATGTTTTAATTAATAAAAACAATCCGCCCCCTATTAAAATTATGCTTTTTCCGCTGATGCCATAAGGGCCAATCATAAATAAAGCATCTTTTAGGCCAGCAATCCATCCTACAAAAATTAATAAAATAGTTCTAACAATTAACGCTAAACTTAATCCAAAGGTTCTTGCTTTTTTTTGTTGAGCCAGTGGTAACTTGTTTACCGCTATAGAAATAAAAATAATGTTGTCAATGCCTAAAATTATTTCGAGAATAGTTAAGGTAACAAGCCCAATAAGCCCTTGAATTGAAAATAGAGCGTTTAAATCTGATGACCAACTTTGCATTCTTTTTTTGCTACAAAGATATTCAAATCAATGAATTTTATTAAAATATTTATAAAATTTAAATTTTTTCTTTTCAAAAATTATCCAATCTAAATTTAATAGTATACGATTTGAAAATTATTAATTTGATGATTTAATAAACGCGATATTTCGCTTAAGCCCTTTAAAATTGGTTCTTTTAATAGCTGATTGTTTAAAGATTAAATTAAAGGTCACTTCAGTCATCTCCTGCCAATCAGTTTCAGTATAATTAAGTAAACCATTTTGACTTTTAAATAAAGGCTCTTGATGTTCTTTACTAAATCGATTCCAGGGGCATACATCTTGGCAAACATCACAACCAAATATCCAATTATCCATTTTAGATTTAAATTCGGGTGGAATAGATTCTTTTAATTCGATGGTAAGGTAGCTGATGCATTTGCTGCCATCTATTGTGTAAGGGTTAACAATAGCATCTGTTGGGCAAGCATCAATACAACGAGTACATGTGCCACAATAATCTTTTAAAGGGCCATCGTATACTAATTCAACATCAATTATTAATTCGGCAATAAAAAAAAATGAACCTTGTTGTTTATTTATTAAGTTGCTGTTTTTTCCCACCCAACCTAAACCGCCTTTGGCCGCCCAAACTTTGTCCATTACCGGTGCGCTGTCTACAAAGGCTCTCCCATTGATATTACCAATTTTAATTTTAATTGATTGTAAAAACTCGTTTAGTTTTGTTTTGATTACTTCATGATAATCTTCTCCAAAACTATATTTACTAATTTTAGGCGCCCCTTCAATTTGTTGCTCTGAAGGATAATAGTTGTATAATAATGAAATAACAGATTTCGCGTCATCAACTAATAACTTAGGATTTAAGCGCTTATCGAAATAATTTTCCATGTATTTCATTTGCCCGTGCATCGATTCTTTAAGCCATTTTTCTAATCGAGGCGCTTCTTCTTCTAAAAAGCCAGCTTTGGATATCCCACAAAAATCAAAACCTAATCGTTTGGCTTCTTTTTTTATAAATTGAGTATGATTAAGCGAAGTAGATTTCATTTCGAGTAAATTTAAGCAACAAAATAGTTTTTTCTAAATATAATTTTATCGAAATAACCATCAATTTTTTTAACTTTAAAATTAATTTAATAATGATAAATGGCTTTGTTTAAAAACAAATTCGATACTCTTTTTTTTGGATTTTTAATTTCCATTATACTTGTGTTTTTATTTTTTCGCACACTAAATTCTCCCTGGCATAAATTTATTGCCGGTGATGGTTTTGGTTATTATACCTATTTACCGGCTACATATATTTATAACGATACAGATTACTCCTTTAAATGGTTTAATAAGATTTATAAAGCTAATTATGTTTACGAATCATTTCCAAATCCCGAGGACAATTTTCTTGTGGCTTATAATAATAAGAGAATAAATAAGTATTATCAGGGCTTATCCTATATTTGGTTACCTTTTTTTGGTGCCGCTCATTTAGTAGCTAAGTTTTTTAATTACCCTGCTGACGGATTTTCACAGCCATATCAATTGTTTATTGGTTTTGCCTCCATATTTTATTTGATTATTGGTTTAGTTTATTTGAGAAAAATAATTTATAAATTATTTCAAAATAATTTAGCATCAACACTAACTCCAATTGCTATTTTTTATGGAACATATTTATATTATTATAGTATTAATTTAAATTCTCAATCACACACCTACTCATTTGTTTTTTTTACTTTATTTATTTATCATTTACTTTGTTTTTTTGAAGCAGAAAGCAAACTCAGGCCTTTAATTTTTACAGCATTATTTTTTGTGATAGCTGTTTGTATTCGGCCTTTAAATGGATTAATTATCCTAACCGTACCAGCTTTTATGCCCACATCTTTTTTTAAGCAGCCGTTTAGGTTAGGTAAAATAAAATGGTTTGATAGTTTTTTAATTAGTATTTTAATTGGTGCTTTAATTAATCAGTTTATGATCATGTATATTCAAACTCATTCATTATTTCCATATACATACAGTAATGAGAGGTTTTATTTTAATAAATCTAAATTTATAGATGCCCTGTTCGGTTATAATATGGGATTATTTACCTATGTTCCACTTGCATTTATTTCATTATTTGGAATTATATATTTAGCAATTCAAAAAAAAATAATATTGCCTTTTGTTTTATTTGCAGTAATTTTTTTATACAGCTCCTGGTGGTATTGGCCTATTACCTCTCGAGGCATAATTGATTTTTATCCAATATTGGCGATTTGTTTAGCGGCCTTAATAAACAAATTATCCAACCAAAAAAAATTATTAATTGTACTATTGGTTTTTATCTGTTTAAGTGTCTTTTATTATTTATTTAAAAATATGCAAAAACAAAAAGGCATATTAGATGAGTCAATTACATATAAAGAGGTTTTTTGGAGAAATTTTTTTAGAACAAAAAAAGCAAATATGTTTTTAATTCCACCTTCTTCAATCATTAAGCAAATCAATTATAATCTAGATTTTGAATCGAGTTATTTTAATAAAGAAGTTTTATCTCAGATTAATCATACTGGAAAAAATTCAATCTTAATTGTTAAAGAAAATTCTTTTTGTAGAATTTTTGATTGTATGTACCCAATTTTATTTAATGAAAAGGGTAATAAAAAAATTCGACTTTCTTTTTGGTCTTATTTTACACCGGCTATTAATAAAACCCACATATTTATTCAATTCTTTGATAAGAATCATTTACTAATAAAAGAATACCCATTTTATTTAAGTGAATCTGATATTTTTTATAACATGTGGGATTACAAAGAGTTCGGCATTGATTTAAGTGAGGATGTTTTGAATTTAAAACAATCAATCGATAAAATAGAATTTTCTATCTGGAATGTTGAAGGGAAACAAAATCTTTATATTGATGATTTTAAAGCAGAATTTATTTTAACCGATAACAGTTATTCTATTTTAAAATAATTTATTTTTATTTATTCTTATTTATAGATGACAAAATCAAATAGCATTAACGAAATAAAAAAAGAATTGCAGTTAATTTCTCCAAAGGAATTAATAGAGATATGCTTAGCCTTATTAAAATATAAAAAAGATAATAAAGAATTTGTGGCATATCTATTATTCAAAGCTCACAATACTGATGAATTCGTGGCTGAAATCAAAAAAGAAATTGATGAGCTTTTTTTAATGCTGATATCGCAATCAAATTTGTATTTAGCTAAAAAAACCTTGCGTAAAATTTTAAGGTTAATTACTAAGTATGGTAAGTATATTAATAACAAAGCAATTTCAGCCGAATTACTTATTTATTTTTGTACAAAACTCAAATTTTCCGGACTTCATTTTCAGAAAAGTCAGTTATTAGTTAATATGTATAACCAACAACTAAAGAAAATTAATACTTGTATTGCTAGCCTGCACGAAGACTTGAAGCAGGATTATTCAAATGATTTAGAAGAAATTACAATAATTTAATTTTAATTTACAAATTAGATTAAAATTCAAAAATAATACCAATTGTTGGCGTAGAATTTTTAGATTTATTTTCAAGAATAACGGGTATTGCGTTGCTTCCATTTATATTTAGAGATTTCCCATCATTAGTTTCAAAACCTGAGTTGTCTGCTTTTCTTTTAAAGGTATAATAAGGCGCACTATCTTGTTCAAAGAGTAGTAAGTTTTGAATGTCAATATAAATATCTAAAGTTGTTTTTTTATAATTTATTTTTTTATCTAATCTAAAATCTAACTGGTTAAATGCATTCAATCTTTTGCTATTTATTAATTTATAATTCAAAACTCCAGTACCAATTAAAGCATAATTTTGTTGAGAGCTAATTAAATCAAATGGTGTATATGGATTACCACCAGCAAAACGGTATTTTAAACCTAGCGACCATTCTTTTTTAAACTTATATCCAAGAGTGCTAGAGAGCAAGTGCTGATTATCCCATGAGGAAGCAATAAGTTGGCCGTCTAATCCCGAATATAAACTTCTAACAAATGTGTAGCTTACTACATAAAATAATCGTTTTAATAATTTTTGTTGAACAAAAAATTCAAAACCATAAGTTTTTCCTTCTCCTATACTGGTAATTGCTTCACTGCCAATTGAACCAAAATCGCCCCCTTGATTAGCCAGAGAACTTCCGTTACTTATTGATATTGGATAATTAGAGTATTGTTTGTAAAAACCTTCTAATGTAAAACGTAATGCTTCGTTAGGCAAATACTGACTGCCTAATACTAAATGATTTGATTGAATATATTTCATTGATTTATTAATATATTCTGAGGTCTCATTTTTATACCCCATTGTGGTATAAGTAGGGATTTTATGATAACGACCTATTGAAGCTGTTAAATCAACTTTTTTATTAAGGTGGTAAGCAAAGGAAAGGCGAGGGGATAATGAATTGATGGGATTGTTACCATCTGATAAAAAAGAGTTCATGTCGCTTCGTAACCCAAATGAAACTAAAAGTTTTTCTTTAAAAATATTTTTAGCAACTTGAGTAAAAGCACCGTATTTAAAAAATTCAATGGCACTTTTAAATTTTATTTCTACTGGAGGAATTACCTCATTACCTAAAGAATCTGTTATTACACTACTTAGTTTATTATATAAATCAGTATTGTATTTTACGAATTGAGCCATGATCCCATAAGAAAATTTCCAACCCTTAATATATTTGTTAACATCAATCCGAAGCTTATTTTCCATTTCCTGAGATCTAATTTTTAAATTACGTTTTGTCTCATCACCATTTTTAGCATCTTCAAATCGATCTAATTCATTATTAAACATATTTCTACTTAAAGCTATATTAACGTAACCCTTATTAATTAATCTTTTTAATGTAAAGCCAGTAGTATAATTCCACTGATTAATAAAAGGAAGTGAGCGTCTAAAATATTCGTTTTCAAGACTTGAATTTTTTGTTTTAGCAAACGAGAATTCATCTATTGCACCAACGCCCAATGCCGTTAGTGTTGTTTTTTCATTTAGTTGAGTTGTAATTTTATATTGTGCATCAGTGAAATTTGGTCTAATCGGAAGATCGATAGCTGTAAATAAAAAATCTAAATACGATCGTCTAACAGACATTAAATAATTAGTTTTTTTTCCTAAAGGGCCTTCGACAGTTAAGGCTGATTCGGTAAAGCTAACACGAGCATTTCCAGAAATTTTTTCAGGATTTCCTTGTCTTTGTTTTATAATAAAAGTTGAAGCTACTGCATTATCATATTTGGCATCAAAAGCCGAAGAGCTCAATTTTACATCTTCAATAAACGACACGTTTAATATGCCCTGAGCACCTCCTGAACTACCTTGAGTTTGAAAATGATTTAAAACTGGAATTTCTATTCCGTCTACATAGTAAACATTTTCGTTTGGCGCCCCACCTCTTATAATAATGTCGTTACGCGATGCACCTCCACTCGAACCACCAACACCAGGCAATGTTTGAATTACTTTTGATACATCAAAATTACCTCCAGGATTGCTTTTTATTTCTTCTGTAGTTAATTGTTGAACAGATAAAGGGGTTATCATGTCGGTTGCTACAGCCGATTTACCTTTTTCATAAACAACGGCTACTTCATTCAAACTATTAGAAATCGGATCAATTTCAAAATTAACTACCTGAGCGTTTCCAGTAGTTACTGAGATGTTATATTTAATTTGAGTTTCAAAACCAATATATGATGTTTTAATGTTATAAGTTCCAATTGGCGCATTAATTTTATAATTGCCATCCGCATCAGTTGTTGCGGCTATAGAAGTCCCATCTATTACAATTACTGCACCAATAATGCTTTCTTGTATATTTTTATCTTTAACGTTTCCTCGAATAACCCCAGTATTTTGAGCTTGAAATTTTAAATTTATCAAACAAAGAATAATAAAAGTAATTTGTTTAAATTTCATAATTTAGTAATAGATTTTTAATTTATTTTTTTATTAATATTTTAACAAATATATTGTTAAATAGTTTATATGATTTATTAAAATCAATGTAATTTTAACGAATTAATTAACTGTTTTTTTTATTTTTAATGCAAGAATTGAACCCACAAGTATTATTAGATTTGGTTAATAAAACTATGCCTTTTGGAAAATACAAAGGAACTTTATATTACCAAATTCCTGTAAACTACTTAGAGTGGATGAATAGGCAGGGATTCCCGAAAGGCAATATAGGGATGTTACTCTCTACTTTATACGAAATCAAATTAAATGGTTTAGAGTTTTTACTTATGGAAATAAAGAAAAAACAAGGTTAAAATAATTAAGAAGATATTTCTGTTTTTACTTTTTTATTTTTAATTCGTTCGTCTTTAATCAACTGAATCGTTTTAACAATTTTATCACTTTTTATTGCAACATAAGCCGAATGGTCTAACACTTCAATTTTACCCAATTCTTCTTTTTTTAAGTTGCCTTTTTGTAATAACATTCCTACAATATCCATTTTATTTACTTTATCTTTTTTTCCTGCCGAAATATAAAGAGTTTTCCATTGGCTTGGATTTGGTAAAATAAATTTTTCGGGCAATTTTTCGTCTTCAGGTATGGCTTCTAAAAATGGAGGCAAATAATCATTGGTGTCTAATAAAAAATAAGCTGTTCCGCTAGCATTCATACGAGCTGTTCTTCCATTGCGATGAATCATAGTGTCTAAAGTACTTGGCAGTTGATAATGAACTACTACTTTAATTTCAGGTATATCTAAACCTCTTGCCGCTAAATCGGTTGATATTAATAAATTAATGCTCCCGTTACGCAATTTAATTAATGTTTTTTCTCGATCAATTTGTTCAAGACCGCCATGGTAAAATCCATGACCCAAATTTAATCTACTTAATTGTTCGCTTATTCTAGTTACCGCATCTCGATGATTGCAGAATACAATGGTGGGTTGCGCGCCAATAACACCAATTAATAACATCAAGGCTTCTAATTTATCATCGCCTTTAACTCTTACCGATTTTATGGTTAAAATACCATCCGCTTCTTTTGATTTTTCGCTAAAATTTAGTTCTTTGCTTTCATTTATTCCCACAAATGAAGGTATTTCTTTTAAAATAGTTGCCGAGGTTAAAATTCTCTTGTTGAGGTGCTTAATAGTTTTAATAATAAACAGCATTTCTTCTTTAAAACCCGATTCTAAAGATTTATCAAATTCATCTAAAATTAAATAATTGGCAGTTGCAATATTTAATGTTTTTTTTCGAATGTGGTGAGCAATTCTTCCAGGTGTGCCAACTAAAACAGCAGGAGGTTCTAATAAATTATTTCTTTCTATTTGAACAGAATGCCCGCCATAACAACAATTTATTTTAAAAGCAGTTCCCATTTGTTTAAATACACTTTCAATTTGCTGAGCTAATTCTCTTGTAGGAACTATTATGATTACCTGTACATCTTTTCTATCGGAATTTAAAACGCTTATTATTGGCAACAAAAATGCTAAAGTTTTACCCGAACCAGTAGGCGAAATAAGAATGAGGTCTTTTGTTGTTTTAAAGGCATCTATGGTTTCTTGTTGCATGCTATTAAGCGCCTCAATTTTAAAATTAGCAAGAATACTGGAAAGGGTCATAATAGTAAAAATTAAAAAAGCCTTTGTTCAGGCTTTTGATTGGCTTTGGCCGTTTTATTTAATATTAAACAAATATACTACAAATAAATTGCTATATATTGATTATCAAGTTAAATCGATTTCTTATAAAACTGATAATATATTATTGTATTAATTTAAAAGTATATAACTTTGTGAAGTAATATAATAACAAACAAATTAAATATCATGATTAAATTTAACTCAAAAAAAATATTATTGCCTTACGATTTTTCTAAAAATGCTGATAAAGCACTTAATCATGCAGCATTTATGGCAGCCTTTTTAAAAGGTGATCTTTACTTGTTACACGTTATTGGAAAATCAGAAACCTTAGATATTATTTTACCAGTTTTAAAAATTAAAAATAATAAGGAATTAGTTAAAATTTTAAGCGATCAATTAGAAATTGTTTCTAATAAAATAAAAAAAGAATATGGTTTAAAGGTTAAAACTATTGTATCCTCAGGAAATATTACAAGTGAAATAGTTAATGTTGCTAATGAGCAAAATATCGATTTGATTATTATGGGAACTCAAGGCAGTGGTTCTAATAATGATTTGTTTTTAGGTAGTAATGCCTATCGTTTAATTACCAAATCAGAAATACCGGTAATGACAATTAAAGAAAAATCATCTAAAAAAGGATACAAAAATATTTTATTACCAATTGATTTATCTGATCACTCTCGTCAAAAAGTAAATTATGCTATTAGTGTTGCAAAAGCATTTAAAGCTAAGGTTAGTATTTTAGGTCTTTATAACGAAAATGAACGTAACGATAAATTTAAGTTAGAAGTGATAACTAATCAAATAGAAAAGTTATGTGCTAAAAGTAAAATTTCTTACGAATGTTTTATTGATAAAACCGCTCATCGAGTTTCTAAAACGATTAGTTTTGCCAAAAAACATAAAGCTGACTTAATCATAACAATGACAGATCAAAAATCAGATAGCCAATTTGGGATTTTAAATAATTATGATCATCAATTAGTTCATACTTCAAACATCCCTGTTATTTCTATTCCACCAGAGCAATTGGGCGATTTAACACAGACAGAGTCTCCAGGTATTCCGTTTTAACAAACTTAATTTAAAATACGATTTAACCTAATAAATTAGTTTAAAACAAAAAAACCACTTCAATTCGAAGTGGTTTTTTTGTTAAATAAATAAGCGTTTAGTCTTGAATAACTATTTTTTGTTTTGAGCTTTGATCGTTAGAAATAATAAAATAAATGCCATTGGATAATTCAGAAACAAGACACGTAAATTGATTATTTTCATTTAATGATAAGGTTTTGACTGTTTGCCCTAGTTGATTTATAATACGAATACGGCATAAATTATCTGATTTAATATTAAATGTTCCTTTACTCGGATTTGGAAATATTTGAATAGCTTGGCTCAGAATCGTATTTTTTAAAATACTAGTGCAGGGGTTTACACTTTGAGTAATTTGCGAGGTTCTACTACATAAGTTAGTACCAGTTCCCGTAACTGAAAAGGTAGTATTAGTTGTTGGGGTTACTATTATTATTGCTGTATTAGCACCGTTGCTCCATAAATAAGTATTGGCCCCACTTGCAATTAAAACTAAATTTTCGCCCGCACAAATTATGCTATTGCTACTCGAAATATTAACAACTGGACTTGGTAATGTGGTTATGTTAAGTGTAGAAGTTCTTGTCGGACAGCCTGGATTATTTCCCCTTACAGTATATAAAGTTGTTCCGCCTGGAGTTACTGTAATTACTGCCCCAGTGCCAACCAAGGTGTTATTAAACCCAGTTGTCCATGTATATGAAGATGCGCCATTGGCAGATAATGTAGCGGTATTTCCAACGCATAAAGAATTGCTCGTACTGGCTGAAGTTATAGTTGGTGAAATGCTGATGTTAAGAAAATAGGTACTTATTCCGGTACAAGTTCCAATCGCCCCATAAACGGTATAAGTAGTTGGTATTGTTGGAGCCACAGTAGTTGTTAAAGCCGTAGAACCTGTGCTCCATGTATAACTACTTGCACCGACACATGATAATGTTGCAATGGCAAGATTAGTTCCGTTACCTATACATAAGGTAGAAGGATTAGAACTGGTAGTTAAATTTAAGGTGTTAGAGGTTCCTAAAGAATAAGATTGAACTGCTGAACAATTACTGCTGTTAGTAACTGTTACGTTATATACCCCAGCAACAGTAGTGCTAATGTTTTGAGTATTAGCTGCGTTCGACCAAGTGTAAGTATATGGTCCATTTCCTGAACCATAAGCAGTTAGGGTGCTTGTGGTGCCAGGACAAATATTAGCAGGAACACTGCTTATAGCTATACTAGCTTGGACAATTGTAATAGTAGATGTTCGTGTAATAGAACAACCGTTTGTAGCTGTAATTACGCAGGTATATATAGTAGTTACGCTAGGCGATACAGTTATAGATTGTGTTGAAGCACCAGTGCTCCAGCTGTAATTATAAACAGCATTACCTCCACCACCACCACCGCCTCCGCCACCTGAATTAACATTGATGGTGCTTGGATTACTTCCTAAACAAGAATTTTGGTTTGCAGGATTAATATTGGCATTTGGCCCAGCTAGTACAGTAATTGTTTTTGTCACAACAATGCTATTACCCGATGCATTGCTTGCAATTAAGCTAATGGTGTATGTGTTATTTCCAAAATTATTATAATTATAAGTAATGGTGGGATTTTGAACAGTAGAAATTGTTGGAGGTAAAAAAAATCCGAAGCCCGGATTGAGCGTATAAGACCATGAAGTAGCTCCTGAAGACATATTAGTGATTTGAACAACAGCTCCAGAACAAACTGGATTAGGGCTTATAGAAAAATTAGCTATCGGCACTTGAGCAAACATTACAGCCGAAAAGGCCAAAAAAATCGAAAATATTGCTCTTAAAATTAGTTTATTTTTTTTCATAACTTGTTGATTTAAATATTGATGTAATAAATTGTAACTAGTTTAATTAATATGTTTTTTTTAACAAGAAATCTAATTATTTAAAAAAAGTTCTCTTATCAAATGTAACCAAATATTTATTAGTTAACAATAAAAATTAATCTGTTTGAATAGACGTTAATTTTTAAATTACCATTCGGTTAATTTTATATTTTTTTTTAATTTACCCTTAAATTTATCCACTACATTTACTTAATATATTTATAAAACTAACTTATGAGTAATGAATTAAGAAAATTAGAACCAATTTGTCTTTGGAATAAATTCGCTGATTTAAATGGGGTGCCTCGTCCTTCAAAAAAAGAAGAACGAATAATCGAATTTATAAAAGCATTTGGAAATAGTTTAGGTTTAGAAACGTTTGAAGATCAAATTCGCAATGTAATTATAAGAAAGCCCGCAACACCTGGAATGGAAAACCGAAAATCAATTGTGTTACAATCGCATTTAGATATGGTTCATCAAAAAAATAACGATACTGTATTTGATTTTGATGTTCAAGGAATAGAAATGTTTGTAGATAATGATTGGATAAAAGCAAAAGGAACAACATTGGGTGCAGATAACGGAATAGGTGTTGCCACAATTATGGCTATTTTAGAAAGTGATACCATTCCTCATCCTGCAATAGAGGCATTATTCACGATAGATGAAGAAACAGGTATGACAGGCGCTTTAAATCTCAAGGCAAACATTCTAAAAGGCAGTATACTTTTAAATTTAGACACCGAACAAGATGATGAAATTGATATTGGTTGTGCCGGAGGAATAGACGTTACTGCTATTGGCAATTATCAAATGGAAGAATTGCCAGCAGATTATTCTGCCTGGCGAATCTCTGTAAAAGGATTAAATGGTGGGCATTCAGGAATGGATATTCATAAAGGTTTAGGGAATGCTAATAAAATTATGAACCGATTATTGTATAAAGGTTTCGAACTTTTTGGTTTAGCTGTATCAGAAATTAATGGTGGTAGTTTGCGTAATGCAATTCCTCGCGAGAGCGAGTCAATTATAACTTTGCCTAAAAATAAAATAAATGATTTTAATACTGCTTTTGAACAAATAATAAAAGATATAAAATTCGAATTAAAAACCACCGAACCAACATTACAAATTGGATTGCAAGAAGTGCCTTTACCAAATTTAATAATGAATTCTGTGTCTCAAATTCAATTAATCAATGCCATTTATAGTGTTTCAAACGGAGTTTATCGAATGAGCGCTGACATAGATAATTTGGTAGAAACATCAAATAATTTGGCACGTGTTATTGTAAAAGACGGAAAAATTTTCATCGCATGTTTAACCCGTTCTTCGATCGAAAGTTCTAAAATGGATCTAGCTCAAGCTTTGGAAGCAAACTTCAAAATGGCAAATTTACAGGTAAGTTTTTCTGGTTCTTATCCCGGTTGGACACCAAACGTATCATCCCCAATATTAAAAGTATTAACATCAGTTTACGAGCAATTACATCAAAAAAAACCTAAAGTAGTTGCTTGTCATGCTGGTTTAGAATGTGGTATTTTAGGAAAAAACTATCCTAATATGGATATGATTTCTTTTGGTCCAACTATATTAGGAGCCCACTCGCCTGATGAGCGTGTAAGCATTAGTTCGGTTCAAAAATATTGGCGTTTTGTATTAGAAATATTAAAAGCAATTCCCTTAAGTTGATTACTTTATTTTTTTAAAATTTACTCAAATTTTAGTATCTTCAACAAATTATTTTAAAACAAATTTTTGCTCAAAATAAATAAATTTAATTTCAAATCGAATAGTAGTATCTAACGATGGAGTTAAAATTTTTTAGAACAAATTTTTTTAAATAAAAAGTATTAATCTTTAGATAGTTATATTATGAAGGTAGGAATTCCATCTGAAATTTTTCCAAGTGAATTAAGAGTTGCAGCAACACCAAAAACAGTCAAGCGATTGCAAAAACAAGGTTTTGAAGTTTATATTCAGCATAACGCAGGAATTAAAGCAAATTTTTCAGATCAAGAATTTGAAGAAGCTGGCGCTAAAATAGTTTCTACTGCTACTGATATTTATGCGAAATCAGACATTGTGTTAAAGGTAAAAGAACCTACAATGGAAGAAATTGACATGATGAAAGAAGGTTTAGTTTTGTTGAGTTATTTATGGCCAGCACAAAATCAATCATTACTCCAAAAATTAGCGGATAAAAAAGTAAATGCTGTTGCAATGGATGCGATTCCTCGTATTTCTAGAGCACAAAAAATGGATGTATTGTCATCCATGGCAAACATTGCAGGATACAGAGCAGTGATTGAAGGATCTTACCATTTCGGAAGATTTTTAAATGGACAAATTACTGCTGCTGGAAAAGTAGAGCCAGCTAAAGTATTAGTAATTGGCGCCGGAGTGGCTGGTTTAGCTGCTATTGGTGCCGCTAATTCATTAGGTGCTATTGTTAGAGCTTTTGATACACGCAAAGAAGTTGCAGAGCAAATCGAATCGATGGGCGCGCAATTTTTAACTGTAGAAATAAATGAAGATGGTGCAACATCATCGGGTTACTCAAAAGAAATGAGTAAAGAATTCATCGAAGCAGAGATGAAGTTATTTTTAGAGCAAGCCAAAGAAGTTGATATCGTAATCACTACAGCTCAAATTCCAGGTAAATCTGCCCCAAAATTATGGATGGATTATCATGTAGCGGCTATGAAACCAGGCTCAGTTATTGTGGATTTAGCAGCTTCAACTGGCGGCAACTGTGCTCTTACAAAAAACGGAGAGGTTTATGCAACCGACAATGGAGTTACCATGGTTGGTAAATTAAGTCAATTACCGAGTCAAGCTTCTCAACTTTATGGAAATAACTTATGTCATTTATTAGATGATATGGGCAAAGCAGAAAAATGGAAAATTGATATGGAAGATGCTGTTGTGTCAAGAGCAATGGTAACTTACAATGGTAAAATCAATTGGCCTCCTGCGCCACTTCCTGTTAGTCCAACTGCAGGAGGTGCTAAAAAAGTGATAGCGCCAACAGCAGAAGAAGTAAAGGCATCTGATGCAGAAAAATCAAAAAAAGCAGCTACTTCCATGCTTATTACTTTAGCAGTAGTTGGGGCAATGCTTTTACTAGTTGGTAAATATGCACCAAAAGAATTTATTCAACATTTTACGGTGTTCGTATTGGCAATTTTTGTTGGTTGGCAATTGATCACCAACGTTGCACATGCGCTACATACGCCATTAATGGCTGTAACAAATGCCATCAGTGGAATTATCGTTGTTGGTGGTTTATTGCAAACTACAAATAACATCAATGATCCAGTTACTATAATAGCAGTAATTGCAATTTTAATCGCTAGCATAAATATTGTAGGTGGATTCTTAGTGACGCACCGGATGTTGAAAATGTTTAAAAAATAGAAAGCTTCAACGACACAAATAATAAATAATTATAAGAGTTAAAAAGAGATTATGATAGTTATAGGTCAAGAAATTCAAACAGCAGCATATTTATTTGCAAGTATTCTGTTTATTTTAAGTTTAGGAGGATTAGCCTCTCAAGAATCCGCAAAACGTGGAGTTCTCTTCGGAATTGTAGGTATGATTATAGCAATCATTGCTACCGTTTTAGGTGAGGGAGTGGAAGGACAAGATTATATTATCGGAGCGATTGCAATTGCTTCTTTAATTGGCATCATCGTCGCACGTAAAGTGGAAATGACTTCCATGCCTCAGTTGGTAGCCATCTTACACAGTTTTGTGGGAATGGCAGCAGTGATGGTTGGTTTCGGTTCTTACCTTGATCCTGAAACAAAAAAATTAATAGGAGCAGCTCACTCTATTCACTTGGTGGAAGTGTTTGTCGGAATTTTTATTGGTGCAATTACTTTCACAGGTTCTATTGTTGCTTGGGGAAAATTAGATGGTAAGATTCCTTCAAAACCATGGGCATTTAGCGGACTTCAAATTATGAATATTACGTTACTGATAGCTTGTGTTGTTTTAGGAATATTATTCTGTAAAGCACCTGGAACAGAAGGAATGCTTCCTTTATTGATCATGACAGGAATTGCATCTTTCATTGGAGTTGTATTAGTAATGGCAATTGGTGGTGGAGATATGCCAGTGGTTGTTTCTATGTTGAACTCATATTCTGGTTGGGCTGCATCTGCTGCAGGATTTATGTTAGGAAACGATTTATTAATTGTTACTGGGGCTTTAGTAGGAAGTTCGGGAGCAATTCTTTCGATGCACATGTGTCATGCAATGAACCGTTCTTTCTTTGCAGTAATTTTTGCTAATGCAACTGCTTCTTCATCACAAGGTGGAGAGAAAAAAGCAATTGAAGGAGAAGTAACTGCATTAATTCATGAAGAGGTAGCAACTTTATTAAAAGAAGCTAAATCAGTAGTAATTGTTCCTGGTTATGGTATGGCTGTAGCAAAAGCACAGTACCCAATTTACGACATGGTTCAAACATTACAAAAAGCAGGTAAAAAAGTAAGATTTGCTATTCACCCTGTTGCTGGTCGTTTACCAGGACACATGAATGTATTATTAGCAGAAGCAAATGTTCCTTACGATATTGTTTTGGAAATGGACGAGATTAATGAAGATATGCCAAGTACAGATGTAGTAATGGTAATTGGTGCAAACGATGTAGTAAATCCAAGTGCACAAGATGACCCTGCCAGTTCGATCTACGGAATGCCTGTAATTGAAGTTTGGAAAGCAGAAAGAGTAATTATTATGAAACGTTCAATGTCAGCAGGATATTCAGGCGAAGACAATCCTTTGTTTTACAAACCAAACTCAGAAATGTTGTATGGAGATGCTAAAGTTAGTGTTGAAAAATTATTAGGTTTTTTAAAAGGATAATTTTTAATTTGTAGATGTTTAAGATTGAGTTATTTATAAATCTAATTCGATCAAATCTTTTAATTAATTAAAAATTTATTTATGAAAAAAACATTATTTTCTTTGTTTTTGATTTTTGCTTCATTTTCTAAAAATAATGCTCAAGATACTTTTTCTATTCTTGCCTTCGACTCAATTACTCGCGAAGTAGGGGCAGCAGGAGCTTCTTGTGTAGATCTTTTTAACTATCAAATTACCAATCATTTTATTTGTGAATTGTTTCCAGGAGTTGGTGCTATTGCCACTCAAGCTAGTTATTTAACGTCTAATCAAATTAACGCCAGAACCAGAATGAATTTAGGCGATTCGCCAAATCAACTTATCAGCTGGTTAAAAGCTAATGATGTAGGTTTAAATTCATCGGTGAGGCAATACGGAGTGGTTCGAATGATGCATCAAAATGGTATGGCCGATTCGATCCAAACCGCTGCTTTTACAGGCACAAATTGTATGAATTATAAAAACCACATATTGGGCCCAAATTATTCTATTCATGGCAATATTTTATTAGGAAAATTGGTGCTCGATTCTATGGAAGCCCGTTTTAATAGAGAAAAAGGCGATTTGGCATGTAAATTAATGGCAGCCATGCAAGGGGCAAAAATGGTAGGAGCCGATTCGCGTTGTGCGGCTAATGGATCTTCTTCTTTATTTGCTTTTTTAAAAGTGAGTCCGCCCAACGACACTTTCGATAATCCATCTTTTTTGGTTTCACTCAAAACACACGCTAATGCAGGAATTGAGCCGATAGACTCTTTGCAGAAATTATTTAACGCGGTAAAAACCTGTACTTTGGATGATACTGGTTTAAATTCTAATTCTGAAAATTTAGCAGAACATGTTACTATTTATCCAAATCCCTCTAACCACGAAGTAATTATAAAACTTAATAATTCTAAAACAATTTACGATTATAAATTTCTAAATAGTCAGGGCCAGATTATTAGTCAGGGTTCAATTCAATTAGAATTTATTTTAAATACCGAAAAATTTAATAAAGGATTTTATTTTATTGAAATTAGAAATGGTCAAAAATCATTTACCCGAAAAATAATTTTGAATTAAGTTTTTTCTTTTTTGTCTCATTGGGAGAACAACTCTTTGTCTCTGAGCATATATTTTTATTTTTAAAATTACAACTAACTTTTAGGTCATTCGCATAGGCACAAAGGGCATTACGTATGGGTATTGTTATGTGACGTATTTAATTTTTTATTATTTTTCGAATTACGTAATTACCTCTATTTACAACTTTTAAATAGTAGAGACCAGAGTTGAAATGTGATAATGAAATTTCCAATTCTTTATCATTATTAATTTGTTTTTTTAACAATGTTTTGCCGTCAAGGCTGTAAATCTGTATTTTACAATTCTCTAAGCTAGTTGCTAAATCAATTTTTATATTTTCATTTGTTGGGTTAGGGTAAATATTTACTTGGAATTTATCTCTTTCATTAACTGTTTCTGTGCCAAGTGAGGAAAAGTTTAATTCGTATAACTTTACATTATCATGATAAGCAATTCTTGTAACAGATGTATTTAAAGAAGAAGAGTTTGCTTCTCGATAAACACCCCACTTAGCGTATCCTCTTTGTCCGCCAGTACCTGTGCCATGATATGTGATAATATTCTTTACAGAACGAACCAAAGTATATGATGCCAAGCCAGGAAGACGTATGTAGTAATTAATATATCCTGTTGTATCTTGAGTCCATAAAACATCAATTCTAAAATCAATCCATTGGTTAACATACGGTCGGATATCATTAATTAATTCATTTTGTGAAGATGTAGGCTCCCAAACGAATAGTCCATTTCTTTTGGTTGCTATTCGTGTTACTACCCCTCCAGTCTCTTTCAGTTGAAAAAGATTATCAGCATAGGGAGCTGCTCCCGTTGTAAACTCCTCCCAATCTTTTAGGTAAAGACTAAACTCGTATCGATGATGATCACCAGGAAAATAGTTTGCAGCACTAAAATCTAATATATCACTTTCGCTTCGGAAAGCTCCATTTGAAAAATATGCGCTATCTGTTCTATTGACTTTATGAGCAACTGCATAATTACTGTTATTACCAGAAACCATATATACAGCATCTGTTGCAGGAGCATTGGTTGGGTTCAGGTCTGCGTATCCAGAGTTTGTTTGATTATTTTCATAATCAGCTATAAAAATTGTATCAACTACTTGAACTTCTGCTAAAGAACAGATTGGAGAAATCAAATACCACATAACAGATAAAAAGATTAATTGTTTTTTTTTCATTTCTATATTGTTTGAATATTTAAGCTGCCATTTGTAATGTTACATAACGTTTTCGGGCTTGGCGATCGTAGTCCTGTGTTGCGCCTGCGGCAAGGCTATGGCGCTTGCACGCTGTTATGGGCATAGTTAATTTTCCTCGTATTGTTTGCTATTGAAGAAAGAGCTTTAAATTGTTCAGCTAAAAACCTAGTCGAAACAATAATCAAAAAACCATAAATAGGCATTAGTATTATGAAGAGAATCCCCGTTTCCATAAAACCTAATCCTAATTGTCGTGATAAATAATAACCTTCATCTCCTAAAATAATAGTCGTCAACAAAGCAACAGAAAATCCTACTATACTTATCCAGATGCCTACCCATTCACCAATAGTTTGGATGAGATGTGAAAAAACAGGCGTGGCAACGAATTCATCTCCTTCCACAGAGGTTGTTGTAACTTTTGTTTTTCTATCCCACCATAATTGAAAACTGACCCAGGAAACAAATAAAATAATCAACCAAATGATTAAAAATACAATAATAATCTTTCCTTCAGCGTCAAAAATTCTGTTATCTGCTGCTTTATAGAATACGTAAATAGGGACAACTAGATTTATAACTGCAAAAAGCATGTATAGCCAACTAAATGGATTTCGGAATAAAAGGCCATTATCGATATAATTAATGAACGGCCGAATCGATAAAAAAATATTTTCAGGTAAGCCGGAAATAGACTCAAACTTAGCATTCGTTAAAACAAAATCTGTATCCCTAATCATACGCCATTCACCCCAGTCCGACTTCCAAAGTTTAGTGTTAGGTCCTATTTTTTTCTCATTAATTAAGGCTTGTAATTGTTCTCTTGTGTGTTTACCTTCAAAATTAGGTTTGTCGATGAAGTATTCCATAAAATATCATTTTAATTTATCGATTTTTGTTTTCGCACCGTTTTTTAGATGTTCTAGCCCCTTATAAATCGGACACGGTTTGACAAACTTCGGTTATTTGGTTTTCATTTCCTAATTTAATTTTTGATTCATTTTCGTTAAAATCTTTAATAAATTGTTCAGGCGTTCTGTAATTTAAAGAACCATGTAATCTTTCTTCGTTGTAGCACTTCATAAATCTCCAGATTGCAGATTTCATTTCATCAAATGAGGTGTAATCATTCCTTCGTAAAAATTTTCTTTCTAAAATACTGTGAAAAGCTTCAATATGACCATCATCTTCAGGTGTTGCTATGTTTGTAAATTCATGGTTAATGTTATGATAATGAAAATATCCACGCACATCATTTGCAATAAACTGACTACCATTATCATTTCTGATAGTTATTTTTTTAAAGTCATTCAAATAACTTTTAAGTGATTGCCATAAATTAATTACATCCATTTTTCGTACGCTACGTTTAAAAACGTGGCCAATCACTTTTCTGCTGTATACATCAATAATGCTTAGTAAGTAGGCATTTCTTCTTTCTTCAGGTATATAAATGTATTTTATATCCATTTCAAAATAAGTTAGAGGCCTTTCTACTACCGGTTTTCTGAACTTAATAAAATTTCTTTTGCCACTTGTTCTAATTCTCTGAGGTTTTAAAAGGTTGTAGTTTTTCATTATGCGATAAACCTTTTTTTTATTAATCACAAAGCCATCGATTTTCAACTGTTTAGTTATCTTAAAATACCCATAACTTAGAAACTCATGATCAAGCAAATCTTTCACGCTTGTAAGAACTCTTTCTTCAGGCACTGTGTCGTTTTTAAACACCGTTACCACGCTTGGCTTTCTTCCTGGCTTGTTATCTTTATTTAAGTAATAAATCACGCTACGTTGTATTTCTGTTATCCTGCAAACTTCTTTTTTCATATAACCTCTTTCGATAAACATTTTCGCAACTAAAATCTTTTCCCGGTTCGAAGAAAAGTTTTTTTTAAAAGCTCTTCTTTGATTTCTACTGTCAAAGCCAGCTTAGCTACTAATTTCTTTAGCTGTATATTCTCTTCCTTTAATGCTTTTAGCTCAGGATCTATTTTTGAACCGTAAGATAAGGCCTTGGAACCCCCATTCTGTAATTTATCTCTCCAACGATAAATCTGTCTGGACGAAACATTATACTTCAAGGATGTTTCTGTAAAGCCAATTTGTTCTGCTTCCTGAACAATCTTTACTTTTTCTTCTAATGTTAATTTTCTTGTACTCATAGTTATTTGATTTAAAGTTAATTAATTTAACTTTGTCACTACGAGTCTGATCTATTAGGGGGCTAGAACATGTTAGCCTTAGTTTGTTTAAGTTTATAATAATTCAATTTCAAATGTCATACTAGATTCATTTGACTTAAACCTACCTTTGAATCTAACATCAATTTTTCTGAATGGACCATTAAAAGGCTCATCAAAATCTTTTGCTAATTTAATAGCATCAAATTCAACAATTTGATTTGAGTATGTCTTAGAAATTGGAATTGAGAAAATTGCCTCGGAAGGTCCATACATCCAATTAAGCAGCAAATTAGGACAATCTTTTGAATTTGAATATTTGACATTAGATACTATCACTGATTTAAAATCACTTTCCTCGTCAAAGCATTTTCGAAAGTTTGTATTAGTAAGAGTAATTTTATGTTTCATTGTTATTACATGTTTTTATTTAAGCCCCAGTAAGATAACTTACCTATAACTTTTATGTATGCGATAAAAACCTTCGCATATACAACCAATTTTGGATAGATTGGCGAAGGATTGTTTCGGATATCTAATTTATATTTTATTTAGATAATAACAAGCTTGGTTATTACATATGTAACTAATCTTAATAATTTAATAGAAAAATTTTGTACCTGATAGTTTAAAAATAAATAAACCCCCAGTTAAACTGAGGGTTGATAAGTTTTATTTCTGAGCCATTAATATTTAATTCTCTGTAAAAGTTATTTCCGATTCCTGCTTGCACGAAGGTTGTCATTCCGAACTTTTAATAGTGGTAGGAATCAAACTCTTCAACTAAACTAAAAAAAGGAGCCGTCGCCTTTTTGAAATACCATTATTATCAGTCACTTTACATAATTCAAAGGGAGTTCCACTTATTTCAAACTAATATCTCAATATTTTGCCAAAGCCGAACCCTGAATACAGACTGTATATTACTGTCTGACCACTTTTTATATCGGTAGGTCTATTGTCCAATCCATATATAATTTCTGTTTTTTCTTTAAACGCTAGGGATGAAATCTTTAGGCAAAACATTTGTTATTTATTCTAGCCGATTAACATAT